>CANDLP010000090.1 GCA_947385505.1 uncultured Clostridia bacterium | reverse complement strand
GCCGAAAGATTTGCGCCGGGTATGAACTCTACCGATGCACCGTCTGAACCTAAAACCGCGGAAAGACTTATCTGAAGAGAAGAAATTTCTTCCTTGGCTGCCTGGGGAAAGGTAAGTATTATCTCCGCCTGCTCCCCGCTTTGCTTAAGCTCGATAATCTGAGCTTCCGCCGCTGAAACGCTTATTGACGCCGAAACAATAAAAGCAATTGCAGTAAACAGCGCCATAAGCTTTCCAGAGAGCTTATCTATTAACATATTCATATATCTGACTATCCTTTAACAAAAGAAAATTTTAAACGGGTAAATTATCGGGGGATATTATCAATCCCCCGATAAAAACCTGTTTTCCCCGTTTCGGGGCTTTTTATTGCATATTAAAATTCAATATTCGGAAGCGCTTCAGGCATTTCCTTAAACAGCGAATCGCTTACGAGCCTTTGTCCCTCGTTGGTAAGAGCGTTATTTACACGGTAAAGCTCGGCTCTTACGCTTAAGGTATTTTCCAATGAAAGCTCATCGTCAGGCTCTATCCAGTATATCCAAGTGCCCTCCGCAACATCCTGAATAGGTCCGTTTTCGGGAACCTCAGCTAAAATTATCTGCTGAGCCGTCAAGCTGCCTTCGGAGTCAACTCCGCCGACAATATTGCCGTCCTGATCAAACAGAAGTACTACGTTATAAGCGGGGTTGCCCTTGTACGTGCCCGTGAATACAATTGAACCTTCGGGAATGACGTCGTTTTCACCGCTGCCGTACTTATATGCCTTTGCAAGCCTTCCTATTGCGGGAATTCCGCCACCGGTGCTTAAGAAGTCTATGTTATCACCGGTAACGCCTAATACGTCAAGCTCGTCGATGGAAATCTCGCTTCCGGATTGATCGGGCATTATAAGCTTAACCGCATCGGCAGTGTATGTGCTTACATACTTGCCGTCAGCATTTTCAAAGTATACGGTTCCGCTTCCGCCGAAGCTGTCGGAAGCCGCTTCAATCCATTGACCGTTTTCGTCTCTTACTTCAATAATGAACTTTCCGATCGGAGCGCCGTCGCCTGCGGTATACTTAAATCCGGATATAGTATACGTCTGATTGAAATGAAGCACTATCTCGGCATTTGCTCCAAGCGTGCCGTTAAATACGGTGTCCTTTCCGTCTATAGCATAGGTAAGCGGGTCTTCCGGCATCGGCGCACAAGGCATATCGTCAGTTCCGTCCGAAACTGGAGGAATTTCCGAAGCGGTAATATCATTGGAGGATATCGACCAGAATGTCTTGTCAAGGCTTCCGTCGTTTTCAATCTTTATCGGTTCAAGAGTTTTTACCGCCGAACGGTTGAGATATCTGTCAACAAGTGTTATTTCATAATAGATAACTCTGTTGTTTACAGTGGTGATTATATCAGTGAAGCTGTTTTCAACGGTAAATCCTGCCGTTTCCCTGATATTTTCACCGCCTGAGATCATACAGCGAACTATCTCGTAGCCCAAAATCTCTTCTTCGGGAATATTTTCGGAGGTAAGCGTAATATTGACGCGGGAAGGATCGGAAGGATCAACTTCGGCTGTCGTATCCGCGCCTACCGCCTGAACATTGCCGAAGGTATCAAGAGTGCCGCCTGTAGGATTTTCGATTCTGTATACGCGGGAATCGTCATCGGAGTAGTAAATAGCCCTTGTTTCCTTTTCAAACTGGCTCGCGTAGCTTATTGTCTCACTGTCGGGAATCTTGCCCCAGCGTTCAAAAAATTCAAGAATATCTTTTTCAGCCGCCGCACATGCCAAGCGCATAATGCTCTGGTCGGAGCCTCCGCCAAGGGTGAGCGCAACGCCGCCGGGGGCGGGTGCAATTGATGTGTCGCGGGCGTAACTGTCAACTCTTGCAAAGAACAGGCTTTGAAGCTGCTCAGAGCGATCCTCGTAGGTCTTAAAGTTATAATCGCTGTCGTAAGCCGTGCGAAGCTGCCAGTACATACCAAGCTGCGTAGCTACGTTGGGAGAAGATCCGACAGCATTGGACGTTACCTTGTCATAAATATTCTCATATGTGAATCTTGTGGTTGTGTTGCTGTCCTTTGCCTGGGCAAGCTGGGCAAAATAGTTGTTGGTGACTTCCGCAACAGCATATGCGCCTTGATTTATACAGTGTCCTATTTCGTGAGCAATACCCCACCCGAAATAACGTCCGCTTTCGTAGCGTCCGTCTTCGTCTGCAACAACAGGAGTACAGTTCACCATTCCCCTGCATTCATTCCACTCTATGCCTATATGATTTCCTGCCGCGTACATAAATGCGCCGCTGAACATTCTTTGATACCGTATGTTAAGATGCTGCTTCGGGAATCTGTCAAGCTCTTTTTCAGCATTTACATTCAAGCCCTTATGCTGATAAAACAGCTCCATCATTCCTTCCATAGCTTCCATGGAAGCGACTATAGTTGCCGCCTTATCCGCTGTACTTCCCGTTCCCGCGCCGCTTAAGATCTGCTGTGCGGGCAAAGACATAAGCATTGTATCAAGCATTATGTCAGAAGCGCCTAAAATACAGTTTTTGTCGGAATAATCAAATTTATTTACATTGGAGTTGGAAGAGTCCCTATGATAAGTATTATGCAGGGATTCCAGCTGACCTACATACGCTTCCAGCTCTTCCGCATACACCGCCGCGCGCTCAAGCCTTTCCGCCTCGTCGGTTATTCCGTAAAGATCAAGCTTGGGAACCGATACGCCTCCGCTGACTCTTACTGCGCAACGCTCATTGGCGTTATTTCCGGTATACTGAACATACAACGCGCCGCCTGATTCCTCGTTGACCGTCCAAAGCTTAGGTATATCCACAATATTCACGCCTACTTTAAGCGAGGTTACCGTTTTGGCAACGGAGCCTGACTCGGCGTGATATTGAGTCGCAACAAGCTGAAGATTTGTAAGATCGCCCGTTTTTTTAGAATTGTGTCCCACATATACCGTCACACTGTCGCCTGCCGCCGCAGTTACGCCCAGAGGCTGCCACGCGTTGAGTCCGCCGAAACCTCTGCCCGCATCATATGTGCTTATAGATGTATGAACATTAACGGCTTCTCTCAGACCGACGCAGTTAAGGATATTTTCAGCGTCGGAAAGCTCGCGCTCAAGCGCTTCAATGTCAGGATTAAGTTCTCCGCTTACCTCGTCAGGGGTATTTACGCGCGTTCTTAAATCATCAATGGTTTTCTGTGTAACTCCGTCTGCCAAGGTAGTGTGCAGATCGTCGGTAAACAATGCGTTGATATCGTCAACTATGGTGTCATAATAGTAAAAATAAACCTCGGATATATTTATATTTCCGCTTGCAAGATATCTGGCAAGGCCTATCTGTATACGCTTTATCTGCGCTTTTTCGGGAAGCTTTATCAGATAGTAAAAACGTCCGTTTTTATCTGCTTTTCTTGACAATGAAGCTTGATTTGTGCCTAAAGTGGTCTGATTTCCCTCTGCGTCCCAATAATTTACTTTTATATAGGTATAGTGCAGGTCGTTTGGCTCAAACTCCTGGAAGGCAATTGTCTGTATAGTGTATTCCTCGTCGAATTCGTAGAAAAGACCGTGGCTGCCCAAGTTGTTAAAGCCGCCGTCGTCCCATGTGTTACGGTAATAATAAGAATCGAAGTCATGGTCAACGGTGCCCCATGCGGTCTTGGCTTCGGTATCAAGAGGACTTTCCGTCATAGTACCGTAATTCTGAGCCGCAGAAATAATGTGAGCTCCCTTTTCACCCGCTTCTCCCGTATTTATAAGAAAATATTCGGGCATTTCCGCAGGATCTCTGTCCGTAGTAACCGCCGATACAGTAAGAGAAGGGCTTCCTTCGCCTATATCGTTAACTCCGGTTACATATACTAAATATTCGGTAAGAGTCTTTAATCCGCTTATGGTATAGCTCGTACCGGTTATTCCCTCTTTTTTTACATATTCGGCCGCGCCGCTTTCCTTATAATATACATTATAGGTTTCAGCATCCTCAGCCTTCTTCCATGAAAGCTTTACGGAATTAAAGGCTCCAGTCGCCGTCAGATAGTCAACCTTTTTGGGCTTAGAGGTAGCTTTGGGGATGACGGTAATAGCGTCGCAATAGCCGCTGCGCCACGCGCCGTTTACCGACTGAACGCTTACAGTATACGGTGTGCCGTTTTCCAGCTCGTCTTCATTAAAGGAGCTGATGCTTATTGAGCTGCCTGTAACCTTTTTAACGTCAACGGCGCCGCCCTGTTCAATTTTTACCTCATATCCTGTAACGTTTTTACAGCCGTCCCATGTGAGTACAAAGGACTTGCTTCCGGGTACGCCGCTTAAATTTTCGGGAATATCCATCTCGGGCTCCGGAATTCTGTTCTCCATTCCGTTTACGAATTCAACATAAGAAATTTCCGCTAAGTTGGTGTTTTTTACCATACCAACAATTTTTATGGTAATTTTCTTTACCGCAACCTGATCGCCAAGATTTATATGTATATTTCCGCGGCTGTCCTGTTCAACCGTAACGCTGTCGGTATCGAGAAGATGGTGAACGCCGTTTTCAATAACGGCAACCTGAGTGTATTCCTTGCCGCCCTCGATGTATACGATGTCAACCGTCGCCTTTGAAACGGGATTTTCTTCGGAACAGCCTATAACTATTCCGTCGGCGCCCGCCGCGCTTTCCTTACCGTCAATGTCAAATACCAAGGATACGGGGTTTTCATCGGAAATGTTTTCCCCGTTTGCGGGAGAGAGCGTAACGCTTCCCTCTTTGGTCAAAAGCTCCTCAAAGCTTCCCTCAACATCCGTTCCTTCACCCGCCGAAGGTTTTATTACGGAAGACGAAATAACAATTTCAGGCACCGCCGTAGCGCCTTCGGTTTTATACCCCTTTGCAAGATACTCAAGATCTACCAGATCGATTTCTCCGTCACCGTTAAGATCGCCGTTTCCCGCCCCTGTATCTATGCTGTCAAGAAGAGTCGTCTTATCGCTCTCGTTAATGATTCCGTCATTATTGACGTCTCCTATAAGAAGAGTTCCGGGATAAGCAAAGCCTTGCTCATATGTTATTCCCTCGATAAAATCGGTGGTCAGTTTAACCGAGCTTGCCTGTTCCGTTACACTGAGAGTCTGGGTATAATCAGCAAATCCGTCGGCAGACAGTTTAAGAGTATAATCCCCCGGCGCAAGCCCTTTAAAGCTGATCTGCTTTTCGGAGCTGCCGTCAGCGTCAAGAGTAAATGTCTGTGTAACGCCACCCGACAGCTCCGCCGTAAATTCAACGGGACTGCTGAGCGGGAGAGCGGGAGACACGGAAACATTAACCTGTCCCGTGCCTTCCGTTTTTTCCTTTGTCGTTTCGGCAAAAATCGCCGGGGCCTGAATCGGAATCAGCAGGAGCGATAAAGCCGAAATGACAGAAACTAAAGCTATAACGGTTTTTTTCATAACGCTTCTCCTTTTTATCTTTGCGGATACTTTTTAAATCTGTCGCAGCGTTCCGCAGACTGAATGCGGCAATATGATCCTATTGGTATCCTTTTGTGAACAGTTGTTAAGTATAAAAATTTTAACATATCCTGGTAAAAAAAGCAATAGATTTATTGAAAAAGCCGCTAAAAAATAATTTTTTTGTTATGATACAATAAAAATGTCACAAAAAAACAGTGAAAAAGTCTCAAATATGTTATGACGATAAAAAACAAAACACATAGCAATCAATTTTTTATACCTATGTAAATACGGTAAATTGCAGCATACCATTAACAACACTGTAACTTAAAAAATTTTACATTCCCCCCTTGCAATTGACCCGACAATATAGTATAATATAAATTGGAAATTTTTTCGGGTCGGTCTTTTAAGGCAACAAAAAGGACTGCTCCGGATCACGGATCCGAGTACACGGTTTTTTCAGCCGCTTACGGATTCTACAAGGAACAAGAACGGAGGATCATACAAAGTGGATACAAATAAGACTTTGGCAGAGCTAAAGCAGGAAAACGCTTCAAGCGAAGCAAGAAATACTCTTATCTCCATGTTTGACGAAGACAGCTTTACCGAATTGTCACCATATACGGGAGGAAGCGTGGTAACGGGCTGCGGTCAGATAGACGGCTGTCCCGCTTACGCGTTTGTACAGGATGTTTCGGTAAAAAGCGGAGCCGTTTGCAGTGCGGCTGCGGGCAAAATCGTCAAGCTTTACTCTTTGGCAGTGAAAAACGGCGCCCCGGTGATAGCGGTTTACGACTCAAAGGGCGGGGATATCTCCGAGGGACAGGATCTGCTGACAGCTTACGGAAATATTGCCAACGCCTGCGCTTCAATATCCGGCGTAGCGCCCCAGATTGCCGTAATAAGCGGCGTATGCGGCGGTATTAGCGCGTCTCTGGCTTGTATGGCTGATTTTGTGATTATGACCGAAAAAGCGGAGCTGTTTCTTAATCCTCCCTTTATCACCGGCGGATCATCAGCGGCAGCCAATGCGGCAAAGGCGGGCGTTTCCTGCTTGACCGCAAATGATTTGGACGAAGCGGTAAAGAAAGCTAAGGCTCTCGTTTCTATCCTTCCTCAGAACAATCTTGAGGTAGCGGGCAACGATTACTTTGCTCTTCCCACCGACGCTCCCGACGCTTCCTTAAAGGGCGAAGCCATGGTAAACACCATCGCCGACAAGGACAGCCTTATCGAACTTTTCAAAGATTTCGGAACCGCCTCATATACCGCATTGGGAAGCGTTAACTGGAAAACCGTAGGCTTTGTGTCCACCGATAAGTCGGAAGGAAAGCTTACGGCTGCCGATACCGCAAAGATAGCCCGCTTCGTAGGCATTTGCGACTCCTTCTCTATTCCAGTTATAACGCTTGTGGACAGCGAAGGCTTTGCCACGGACAAGGACGCCGAGCTTTCAGGCAGCGTGCGTGACGCGGCTAAGCTGACTCAGGTATACGCTTCATCTACAACGCCTAAGATAGCTTTGATAACAGGAAATGCTTTAGGAGGAGCCTTTACAGTATTCTGCGGCGCAAACGCGGATATTACTCTCGCTTTGGAACAGGCTGTGATAGCGCCCACCACGCCTAAGGCGGCGGCAATATTCCTGTATTCAGACAAGCTCAATACCAAAGAGGAAACAGAATCAGCTGCAGAAAAGTACGCCAAAGAGGAAGCAAGCGCGCTTAATGCCATGGCAAAGGGCGTTGTGGACAGAATCGTTGAAGCGGAAGATATCTGGAAAGAAATTAACGCCGCTCTTGACATTCTTTCAGGCAAAAGAGTGGCTTCACCCGCACGCAAGCATATAAACTTTGTATATTAAATTTAAATTTGTATTTTATCGGAGAAAGGAAAAAATCTCATGAAAAGATATAACATTACAGTAAACGGCACCGTATACGATGTTGCGGTGGAAGAAGCGGACAACGACGGCGCAGTATCCGCCCCTGCCGCGGCTTCTGCCGCACCCAAGGCGGCAACCAAGCCCGCCGCGCCCAAATCTTCCGCGGCAGCGGGAAGCGTAAAGATCACGGCTCCTATGCCCGGAACCATTGTTGACGTAAAGGCAAAGGTTGGCGATACCGTTAAAAACGGCACGGTTATTGCCGTTCTCGAAGCCATGAAGATGGAAAACGACGTTGTTGCGGACAGAGACGGAACAATAGCTTCCATTAACGTTAACAAGGGAGACAGTGTTTCCACAGGTTCAGTTATTGCCACCTTGAATTGATCTTTTTATACTGATAACCATTTTAACCAAGATAAAATCGAAGCGCTGTTAGCCTGTTAAAAAACATTTTCAATTTTAATGGGTTGACAGTATTAAACTCGAAAGGATTTGATCACATATGGCTAATGTAAAAAGAGTGGGCATTACCGAAACTGTTCTTCGTGACGCTCACCAGTCTCTTATTGCCACCCGTATGACCATGGACGAAATGCGTCCGATTTTGGGGACAATGGACAAGATCGGATATCGTTCGGTGGAGTGCTGGGGCGGCGCTACTTTTGACAGCTGTCTGCGCTTCTTAGACGAGGATCCTTGGGACAGGCTCAGGATACTTCGCAGAGAAATGCCCAATTCAAAGCTCCAGATGCTGTTCAGAGGACAGAATATGTTAGGATACCGCCACTATGCGGACGACGTTCTGGAATACTTCGTACAGAAGTGCGTTTATAACGGTATAGATATTATCCGTATCTTTGACGCGCTCAAC
>CANDLP010000089.1 GCA_947385505.1 uncultured Clostridia bacterium | reverse complement strand
TCAAGGCAGGAACTTGAGCAGTTAAAGGCGGATATTTCCCGAGAAAAGCAAAAGACAATACAGCTTACGGAGCAGATAGAGAAGGAAAGGGTCGAAGCGGAAAAAGCCAAAGAGTTTGAAATTTCAAAAGCGCGGGAAAAGGCAATGAGCATTGTGGAAGAGGTGCGTTTTGAAGCCGATCTTTTAATGGAAAACCTTGAAAAGCTGCGCAAGGAAAAGGAAGCGGCTGATTTTTCGGAAAAGGTTAAAGGCTCCCGTTCAAAGGTAAATACCGCTTTGAATAAAATGTACGATACCGCTAATCCGGTTTCCGAAAGAAAAACGGATAACTATAAGCTGCCCCGCCCTTTGAAACTGAATGACCGAGTAAGGCTTACCGATATTGACAAGGTCGGAACTTTGGTATCTTTGCCGGATAATTCGGGAAACTGTTTTGTAATGGTGGGAATACTCAGAACAAAAACAAACGTGGGCAATTTGAAACTGGAGGATGAAAAGAAAAACGCTTCCGCTCCTGTAAAGGGAAGTGTTAAAAGACAAATTCAATCCAACGCTACCAGAAGTTCCGGAATGGAGGTGGACATAAGAGGAAAAACCGCCGACGAGGGCATTATGGACGTGGAAAGCTTTTTGGACGGCTGTATACTGAGCGGTTTGAAGATAGTCACCATTATACACGGAAAGGGAACAGGCGTTTTAAGAGAAGCCGTACACCGTTATCTTAAACAGTGTAAATTTGTTAAAAGCTATCGTCTCGGCGTTTACGGTGAAGGTGAAGCGGGAGTTACAGTGGTTGAACTGAAATAAATTTTAATATGTTAATACAATATCGCGCAAAGCCGTAAGTAGGCTTTGCGCGATATTGTATTAAAGTTTTAGGCTTGCCACAGCGTTTAAAGAGCTGTCGGCGATATTTCCCGCAAGATATTCGTAAAAAGCCTGACTTCCTATCATAGCGGCGTTGTCTCCGCATAGTGAGACAGGAGGGATATATAGCTTCATACCATGGATCTCTGCCTGTTCGGTCAGCATTTCCCTCAGACCGCTGTTAGCGGCGACCCCTCCCGCCAAGGCTATTGTTTTGTAACCGTTATCTAAAGCCGCTTTGATAAATTTTGAGGTAAGTATTGTGCAAACGGTATGCTGAAAAGATGCCGCAAGGTCGTTTTTATTTATTTCATCTCCTTTTTGTTCCGCATTGTGAACAAGGTTGATGACTGCTGTTTTCAGACCAGAAAAACTGAAATCGTAAGGGTTTTCCGTTTTTGGTACAGGCAGTTTATAACGTGCGCTGTCTCCAAGCTTTGCGGCTTTGTCAATATGAACTCCTCCGGGGTAGGGAAAACCCATGGAACGCGCCGCTTTGTCAAAAGCCTCTCCTGCCGCGTCATCAAGAGTTCTACCTATGGTTTCAAATTCCGTGTAGTCCTTTACTTTTATGATGTGCGAGTGTCCTCCGCTTGCCACAAGGCATAAATAAGGAGGTTCAAGCTCGCCGTGGGCAATATAGTTTGCCGCTATGTGCCCTTTGATATGGTGTACCGGAATAAGAGGTTTTTTAGTTGCCAGAGCAAGGCTTTTGGCAAAATTTACCCCAACAAGCAATGCGCCTATAAGCCCCGGAGCGTAAGTTACAGCAACCGCGTCACAGTCGTTAAGCTTAAGGTCCGCTTTAATAAGCGCTTCGTCGCATACGCCGACTATATTTTCACAATGTCTTCTTGAGGCTATTTCGGGTACGACTCCTCCGTACAGTTTGTGTTCGTCTATCTGGGTGGCAACTACGCTTGAAATAATTGTTCTGCCGTCTTCCACCACCGCGCAGGCTGTTTCGTCACATGAGGATTCTATTGCGAGTATTTTCATATTGTTATTTTCCTTTATTAAATCACAGAATAATTTTTATATTTTTTAATGTATTGACACAAAATCAACGCAAACACACTTTAATCATTATACAACAAATTTCAAAAAAAATCAACGTAGGAAAAGACAAAAATAAACATAATTGCTTGACAACCACGCCATAAAAGTGTATAATGTAAATGTTAACGGGACCGTAAAGGTTTCGACGGGGGCTGTGAACCTTGCCAAGCATGCAGAGTTCTCCTAAACTCTTTAATAATGGGTAATTTAAAATTAAACGCAGATAATAGATCTGAACTTGTAGCTGCCTAAGTGCGGCTGCCGTCCTGACCGAGAGTACTGCGGCTCGGTTCTTGGGCGTCGATTAGCAGTGAACGTTATCGGCAAGAGCCTTGTAACCGATAATGAATCAAAGGGCTACCGATTTGTGATCCTGTTTATCGGAGCATGGAAAGGGAAACAAAGTAGATAAACTAAGCATGTAGAAAAGTGAGCGGATTGGCTTTCGGACGCGAGTTCGACTCTCGCCGGTTCCACCAACTAATTGTTACCAAAAAGATATTATGCCCACAAACGGCGGTACAAAGCCATTTGTGGGCATAAATCTTGTGAAAAAAGGAAATGTCAGTCCGTAGATATTTTCGACACAAAAATGGACTGAACCCTCCCCATGTAAAATTTTTCGATCCGTTTTTGTATATGTCGCACAATGCGCCTGTGAATGGTCTCTCAATTATGAGAGGTCAATCACGGGCGCTTTTTTGTTGCCCAGAGATGTTACCAAAAAGATTTTTAGGTGATTCAAACCCTTTTGGCAACAAAATTTTTGCGGTTGAATTTGGGCAAAATGACGAAATCTAAAAATGAAAGGCAGTTGATAAACAAATCATGTACCATATAAAAGTGAACGGTGTGACGCTTCGAGCAGCCGTTGAAAGCAGGTCACCGACGGATATCGACCCTTACAAGGAATTGGCAAACGCCGTTATTCTTCAGGCGGTCGAGGATTACCGAAAATGGACGAAAGAATATTCCGGAAGTCATGATGACCGAAAATTGCGAAAAAAGCTCGTTGAGCTGAAAGAATTCTTTCGTTCGGAGTGGTTTTCGCTGCTCACAGAACTTGACGGGGAGCAGCTTTTAGCAAGGCTGAAATCTGAACTTGAAGAACAAAGTTATTACGTTTTTTAGAGCCTGTAAATTGTTTTTTAAAGCAGTTTACAGGCTCTTTTTTATTTTCCAAACAAATTACGGAGGTAGCAAATGAACAATGAAAACAAACACACAAAACCCGACTGCCCTTTGATTGGGGAAGATGGCAACATATTCAATCTTGTCGGGATAGCGGCGAAAACCTTAAAGCGAAACGGCTTGTCCGAGGAAGCGTCCGAAATGACGAACAAGGTGTTCGCAAGCGGCAGCTATGAGGAAGCGCTCGGGATAATCGGCGAGTATGTCAATATAACCTCGGTCGATGAACCCGATGAGAGCTTCGGAATGGAAATGAGATAACTCTTTCCGAATTTCAGAATTTATGGAGGAACAAAATGATCAAAGCAACAATTCAAAGGTCCCCGTATGTCACGGAGATGGCATTCCCATGTAAAGAGTCACAGCTTTCAAAGTGGCTCGATGAACTGCGCATGAACCCCGAACACCTCTGCCCCGCTGCAACGGTCGTGCAGATTGAACCAACCGAGCTGTCGGTGCTGGAGGACTGCGTAGTAAGCCTTGATGCGCTAAATTACCTTGCCAAGCGCATGGACGGTATGGACGCTCGAGAACTTAATCAATTCTTTGCTGTACTGACTTGTGATGAAGTAAATATCGGGTGGGGTTTGAAAAATATTATCAATCTCACATTCAATCTTGAAAGATTTACTCTTATCGAGGACACAAGCAATCTTGAAGAAGTCGGGCTGACGCATATGTTCAATATTCGCGGCTGTATTTCCTCTTCGGAGCTTGAAAACAGAAGTTGGCTTGTCGAGGAAGGCAGGAAGTTGTTGGATTCGGGCAAGGGTATTCAAACCGAGTACGGACTGCTCTTTGTGAACGAGGATATTGAGTTTTCTGAAGTTTTTAACGGAACCACGTTCCCCGGATATTATTGCGATCCCGACTCAACAGCAGCGGTTGAAATTACTTATCTTGGCTTGACGGAGCTCGTCGAACTGCCGTGCGAGGATCTGACGATTAAAAAGGCGCTTTGCAGGCTTGGAGCGGACAGCATTAAGGAGTGCAAGCTCGATATGGATTACACGCAAAATTTTTCCGATGAGTGGCGGGAGAAAATCAGCGCCGTAAAGCATACCAAAGACATTTTCGGCTTGAACAGAATGCTGAAAACCGAGGAAATATGCATGGAACAGACCGAAAGCGTTTTCATGAACGAGGTTAAGCGCAGCTTGCTCAATAATGGTTATGATGTCGCTAAAAACGGAGATTTCCTTATGGTTTCGTTGAACGGCAGGACAGCTGCGTTTGTGAATGATATCAGAATGATTAACAATTCAAACGATAATTCCGACGAGGAATATTTGAAAATCAGGGGTATTGTCAGGAATGTCAACGAATATTGCAATGCTTACGAGAAATCGCCGTTGTTAAAGGCAGAGGGGTTGACAGGCGATTATCATTGCCTTTCGGAGTTTAACGGCACGGTGCTTGCCGCAAAAAATACCGAATACGGATTTGAATTCGTGACTTGGGAGAGGACATTCGATAACAAGGGCGTTACGCAGGGCAATTATTATTCCGATTATTCGGCGGCTAAAGAGAATTTCGCTGCCCGCTCCGGACTTATTGATAAAAACAAACTGTTCGATGTTGAGGAACTCGAAAATATTCGGAAGTGCGTGAATTTCACTGCAAGGCACAATGGCGACCTTAATTTTGACGATTGCGAAAAACTCAAAACATTGAGCGAGAAAATTTCGGAAAGCCTTCCCGAACAGCAGCAGAACGACGCTCCCGAAATGTCGCTGTTATCGTATTTTTTACCGATAAATCTCATTGCTCCAATGCTTTGTTTATAAGTCTTAATAATTTCTGCCATGATTTAACACCTCATTTCATTTATTTAACAAGATTTTTTTGAAAAACAACAAAAAATACGCTCCTATTTGAAGAAGCGTATCGGATACAGCGTCACGCTGCTGTGACATCGTTACCAAAAAGATTTTTTTACTCACACAAAAATCGCTCTGCAGCTTTAATTATTTTATAATATATCGCCCCACGGACATCTCAATAGGACTTCGGAGTTAGGAGTCCGTCCCTTTTTCGCTTTCAGCTTGATACCGATCTGCGGTAAAACCTTATTGAAAAAGGGATCATAACAAAACACCTGCCATTGTCCGACCCATGGAGTCGGTATTGACAGGTAATTAAAATTTTATTGAGCCATAGGACGGTTATTATCGAACGATGGCGGAGCTGCGTTCACGTTCGGGAACGGGCTGTCTACGGGCGACGGCTCCGACATACTGAAATACATTTTTGCGGCTCTTGTCGTTCCGAAATCGCGGTTCGAGCCCGTGTTCTGAACCTTGTTGAACGCCTCGCGGAACATAGCGTTGTGGGCTTCCTCGCGGTTCAGCAGAAAATCGATGGTCTCCCGCACCTTGTTATCGTTGATCTGACGATAAAGGTATTCGTATACGACTTTTGCTCTTTGCTCCGAGGCTATATTTGACAGAAGATCGGCGCAAAGGTCTCCCGTTACGGTAACATAATCGCCCGTCCATGAATACCCGGATGCGTTTATAAGTCCCGGGTTCAATCCAAGCAGAACGTGTGATTCGATTTCTCCTGCGGGTACTGTTGAAGCGTCAACATCGTGACCGTTCAAGAGATTGATAGTCTGAGCCACCATCTCCATATGCCCGAGCTCCTCCGCGGCAATATCAAGAAACAGATCCTTGATAGACTGATCCTTGATCCTGAAACTTTGCGACATATACTGCATTGCCGCCTTAAGCTCTCCGTTCGCTCCGCCAAGTTGTTCCTGAAGCAGTGCCGCATATTGCGGATTCGCTTTTTCAACGCCTACGGGGTGAAATAACTGCTTTTCGTGTTTAAACATAGAAACATTCCTCCCTTTGGGGGCTATTGTTTCCTTTTTTAACACGATTATTCCCTATACGATCGTTCCGCCGTTGGGATTAAGCACCTGTCCGGTCATGTAGCTGCTGTCGCAGGAAGCGAGAAAGACGTAACACGGCGACACCTCGCAGGGCTGCCCTGCTCTCATCATAGGCACGGAGGACGTTTCCGAGCCAAAGCCCGCAACCTCCTCGGCTGAAAAAGAGGCGGGAATGAGAGGCGTCCAGATTGGACCGGGAGCGACCGCGTTCACTCTGATACCTTTATCGGCAAGCGACAACGAAAGAGATCTCGTAAGCGCGACTATCGCTCCCTTTGTCGCGCTGTAATCTATAAGGTCTTTGTTGCCTTGAAACGCCGTTACGGACGCTGTATTTATTATGCTGCCGCCTTTTTTCATATATGGCAGAGCGTACTGTATCATATAAAAAAACGAAAACACATTGTTTCGGAATATAAATTCAAGCTGCTTGTGAGAGATGTCCGATATGCTTCTCTGAACGAACTGAAATGCGTGGTTATTTACGAGGATGTCTAATCCGCCGAAGCGTTCTATTGTTTTTTGGACGCAATCCCGTGCGAATTCGGGATTTTTCAGGTCGCCCTTTATCAGCAGACAGCATCCGCCGAGTTGTCTTATTCTTTCCGCTGTGTCCTCCGCGTCCTTGTCCTCGTCGTAATAAACGATCACGACCGACGCGCCCTCTTTCACGAAGTCGTAAGCAACGGCGCGCCCTATGCCGCTGTCACCGCCCGTTATGAGGGCGATTTTCCCTTCCAGCTTTCGGCACGGTTTGCCGCATTCGGAAATCGGAACAGGTTTCATTAAATATTCCAGACCAGGTTGTCTGTTCTGGTGCTGTGGCGGAAATGTGTCCGGCATTTTCATGCAGGAGATTTTCGGCGTGCAATTTGCGGGATCGCCGCAGTGATTTCTGTTATTATTCATAAGCTATGCCCCCTTACCTACATAATATGCTGCAAAAGATAAAGTGACAATCGGAACACCGTGAGGCATAATATATCATTTTCAATCTCATAGACATTTACGTTTCCCGGAAATTGTTCGATTCTCATTTACTTCTTGTTTTTCTTTTTCTGTACCATTGTAAACGTATTTCTACTAACAATCGCTTCATGGTCATTCTCAATGAAGTACATATCCAATTCCCCCTCATTTTTCTTGCGCTTTCCCGTTAGGATGTCTTCCGTAAAGCTCTTTTGCATAAGCACATCACCGACATATTTTTCATTGGAGAGAATACGGTCAATCGTCGAGGTACTCCAAACGTCCTTGCCTGTAACAGTTTTGATTCCATTTTCTTCAAGATATTTCTTGATTTTACGAACTCCCCAACCGTTCAGATACAACTCAAATATCTTTCTGACGATAACCGCTTCGGATTCCACGACCACTAACCTGCCATTTTTATCTTTGTCGTATCCCAAGAACCGTGTACAATTAAGGCAGACTTTACCCTCACGCATTCTCTCGCGAATGCCCCACTTGATATTGTCGCTCATGTTCTTGCTTTCTTCCTGTGCAAATCCCGCATAAATTCCCGTCATTGTTCGCATCTCCTTGTCATAGTTTTGTTTAAAATCTCTTTTTCAAAGTAGACCTTAATGCCTAAATTGAAAAGCTCATATAGCATTTTTAACGCGTCCAATGTGTTTCTGCCGAAACGGCTTATTGACTTCGTTAGTATCAGATCTATACTGCCTTGTTTGCATGCCTTGAGCATTTTCATAAATTCGGAACGTTTCTTCATCTGAGTTCCCGAAGCACGCTCGGCATATATTTTTACCAGTTGCCAATCCTTATGCTCCGCAATTAGCTTCCCATAATAGGAAACTTGAGTTTCAAGACTCGACTCCTGTTCCTCATGATTAGTACTGACTCTACAGTAGGCTGCCACTTTAAGTTTGCTCATTAAGATCACCTCCAACAGAAAACCGCCGATTGTCTTTACAACCAACGGTTTGTAATTGTATAAAAAGAAAAGCTACATTTTTGTGCATTTTACACTAAAAATGTAGCTTTCAACTTGTGATATCGTGACCAAAAAGATTTGCCCCCCATTTGGATTTCTGAACGACAGCGTCACTTTCCTTGATGCTATTATAGCACATTGTTCTACAAATTACAAGTTCTTTTTGTAAAAAGGCACCAACTTGTGAAACACTTGTTGCTAAACTCTTTTTAGCAACGCGGAATTTCGACGCTTCAAATCGGACACAGG
>CANDLP010000088.1 GCA_947385505.1 uncultured Clostridia bacterium | reverse complement strand
AGAGGATTATATCTGGTGGATAGCAAGACTTAAAAAAGCCACTGAAATGTACGATGTTCTGCGCATAGATCATTTTCGCGCTTTCGACACCTACTGCTCGATTCCCGCCGAGGATCCCACCGCCGTTAACGGAAAATGGATGCAGGGTCCCGGAATGGATTTTTGGAATGAAGTTAAAAAGCAGCTTGGAGAGGTGAACATTATTGCCGAAGACTTGGGCGAGGTGTTTGACAGCGTTAAACAGCTTCTTAAGGATACGGGATTCCCCGGAATGAGGGTAATGCAGTTCGGGTTTAATCCGAAAAACGAGGACAACGATCATCTGCCGCATAATTATGTTAAAAATTCCGTAGCATATACAGGTACTCACGACAATGACACCGTAATGGGCTGGGCAAAGGAAAACAGAGCCGCTGCGGCAAACGCAAAAAAATATTGCAGAGCAAGTTGTTTTTTTGCCCCCCTTAATAAAGCCATGATAAAAACGCTGTACGCGTCGGTTTCGCGGCTTGTGATAGTGCCTATGCAGGACCTTCTCGGACTCGGTTCCGAAACGAGAATGAATACCCCTTCCACAGTGGGCGGCAACTGGAAGTGGAGAATGACGGAAAAACAGCTTACGCCTAAGCTTGCGGCATGGCTTTCTTCACTTGGCTTTACTTATTGCAGAAGGGGTGCGGAAAGCGAAAAATAAATTGAGAAAATGACAGTAATTATACATGATTTAGAAAAAGCGGACTTTCAAATGATTTACCCTCAAATTGATGACGGAGACGTTGTTATTTCTGAAAACAGCGCGATCCGAAATTGTATCGGCTGTTTCGGATGCTGGATAAAAACGCCCGGCAAATGTGTGTTAAAAGACGGCTATGACAATATGGGGCATATCTTTTCACAGGCCGATAATGTTATCATTATCAGCAGGTGCTGTTACGGCGGATACAGTCCCTTTGTTAAAAACGTTTTGGATAGGAGCATATCTTTTCTCCTTCCGTTTTTTCAAACCAAGAACAACGAAACGCACCACAAAAAGCGCTATAAAAACACATTTAAATTTATTGTGCATTTTTACGGTGAAAATATCACCTCGCAGGAAACGGACATAGCTCACAGCCTGATAAAAGCCAATGCCGTCAATTTACACGCAAATGATAGTAAGGTGTTTTTTTACCATTCCTTCGATGAGATAGCCAAAGGAGTGCAGTTATAATGCAAATCAGTATAATTAACGGCAGCCCCAAATTGGGAAAAAGTACGTCCGATCTTATATTAGAATATCTTACGCCTTTAATCAGCGATAATAACGCAATTGAAATTTATAATATCAGTAAGACTGAAATGAACGAACAGCGCCTTGCTTATATTGAAAACAGCGGCGTAATAATTTTTGCGTTTCCCCTGTATATTGACAGTATCCCGTCGCATTTGTTGGAATTTTTAATACAACTTGAAAAACGGCAATTTTCCGATAAGAACACGATGGTGTATTGCATTGTAAATAACGGATTTTATGAGGGAAGGCAAAATTATATTGCAATAGAGCAGATGAAAATCTGGTGTGCCTCCAATCATCTGAAATGGGGACAAGGCGTTGGCGTGGGCGCAGGTGAAATGCTTCCTTTTCTCAAAGATATTCCGTTAGGCCACGGTCCGAACAAGAACCTCGGAAACGCGCTTAAGCGGCTTTCCCTCAATATTTTGTCAGCGCAAAGCGGAGAAACTCTCTTTATTTCTCCGAATTGGCCGAGATTTTTATGGAAAATAGAAAGCTCTCAATTTGTTTGGTATCCTCGCGCTAAAACAAACGGATTGAAAAGGAGCAGATTATATGATCAGGTAAATAATGCTGTTTCAAATAAATGACAAAATAAAATTGTAAAAGTATTAAACGACATTATGAAGCCGTTTACACAAAAACGTCGAAATCCGCATAAACACAGTGTTCGTGTGGATTTCGACGTTTTTCCTATCTGATTTTATTGACGAAACAGTATAAAAAATTACATTTCTTCCTGTTTCTCTTTATTTGCCTTAATTATCTTCTGACGTGAGAATTCCTCTCTCTCCTTCTCTTCAAGAGCGTTGGTGATAAATTTAACCTGCTCCGTATACCTTGGTATAAGTATATTTTTAAGCGCATTGGCTCTTTTCTGAGTCTTTTTTATCGCAACCGACAAACGATAAATACTGTTTTCGATTTCCGCAAGGGTTGCCGCCATTTGCTTAGCCTTGTTAAAGCAAATATACGCACGGTCAAACTGGCTGTTGGTAAGCAGAGGGCTGTAAGTCATAACGGAAGGGGTTTCGTCAATAGTGACCGTAGGAAGCTCTACGCCCATAACACTGCGGTAATTGACTCTTACTCCCGTTTCCTCCGGTATCTGTTTTGTAAGAGGAGTGACAACTCCGAGCATTATATTTGCCATTTCAAGGGATTTATATGCGTCGGCGAAAACCTTGTCTATACTTCCTCTGATCTCTTTTGCCTTATCGGAGAGAGCAACCATTTCCCTTATTAAAATGTTGTGCTTTCTGTCCATAAGCTCATAGCCCAGACGCGCCTGAGCCAGCGAACGCTTTGACGCCATAAGATTGCCCTTGGTGGGGAAAATCTGCTGAGAAGCCATATTCAGATCATTCCTTTAAGAAATTATTATTGTCATTTACTGTAAAATCTTTCCGCGCGGCTCGGATCGTAATTTTCGGAAATAAGCTTTTCATTCATTCGGTCAAGCTCGCCCACAGGGAGCATACAAAGCAGATCCCATGCAAGCTCCAAAGTTTCATTTATAGAGCGGTTTTCCTCAAAGCCCTGATTCAGAAAATACTTTTCAAATGCCGCACCAAAGCTCATATAAGCCTTATCGGTATCCGAAAGCTCGTCTTCGCCTATTACCGAAGCAAGAGAACGTGCGTCCTGTACCTTCGCGTATGCGGAGAATAGCTGGTTCGACACATCGGGATGGTCGGGTCTGGTATAGCCTTCGCCTATGCCGTCCTTCATAAGTCTGGACAATGACAGCAAAACCGAAAGTCCGGGATAAACGCCCGTCTGATCAAGATTTCGGTCAAATACTATCTGCCCCTCCGTAATATAGGCGGTAAGGTCGGGGATGGGGTGGGTAATATCATCGTTGGGCATAGTAAGAATCGGTATCTGCGTTACGGAACCGCTGCTGCCCTCTATAACTCCCGCCCTTTCGTACAGCGAAGCAAGATCGGAATAGAGATAACCGGGATAACCTTTTCGTCCGGGGATTTCACCCTTTGAAGAGCTGAATTCACGCAGCGCCTCGGCGTATGAAGCAATATCGGTCATAATTACCAATATGTGCATATTCTTTTCATAAGCAAGATATTCCGCCACCGTAAGCGCACAGCGCGGCGTCAAGGTACGTTCTATAATAGGATCGTTTGACATATTCAGGAACATTACAACACGCTCGATAGCGCCCGATTCCTCAAAACTGCGGCGGAAGTAATCCGCAACGTCGTTCTGAACGCCCATTGCGGCAAATACAACAGCAAAGTCCTTTCCTTCCGAATCCGCTATTTTAGCCTGACGCACTATCTGAACCGCCAGCTTGTTATGAGAAAGACCCGAACCCGAAAAAATCGGAAGTTTCTGACCTCTTATAAGCGTCATAAGGCAGTCTATTGAACTTATTCCCGTATGGATATAGTTTCTGGGATAAGAACGGGCTACGGGATTTAACGCCTTACCGTTAACATCGGCGTACTTTTCGGGAAAAACAGGACCCAAACCGTCAATGGGTTTTCCGACCCCGTTAAACACTCTTCCAAGCATTTCTTCCGCCAGCGGCATTTCCAATGGTTTTCCGCCGAATACCGTCTTTGTATTTCCGAGAGAAAGACCTCCCGTACCTTCAAACACCTGCAATATGACCTTGTCGCCGTCCATCTGAACGACGCGCCCCATGCGCTGAGAACCGTCGTTTAAATGTATTTCGGCTATTTCATCATACCCTACGTCCTTTACTCCTTCAAGACATACGAGAGGACCATTGATAGACGTAAGACCGGCGTATTGTATCGACATATCCTTAAGTCGGCGATGAAGACAGCTTCTGAATCCCCACCGCTTCTCCTTTCAATTGATATCTTTCAGCTTTCAATTTTTAATTTTTCAATAGTTTCTTCGATTTCCTTTTCATATTCCTCAAACATATCAAGCCTGTCATTGGGAATATCGTATTTTATCTTGATAAGCTTATCAAAAAGCCCCGTTTTTACCACATCTGAAAACAGCACGCCGCTTTCAATTGCCTTATATGCCGCATGGTGCAGCTTAAGAATAACCTTCATCATCAGCATCTGCTTTTCCAAAGGCACATAAGTATCGTCCTTGTGAAAAGCGTTTTGCTGCAAAAATCCTACCCTTATAACTCTCGCCGTTTCTATTATAAGCTTCTGATCGTCAGGAAGAACGTCGGCGCCTATAAGCTTTACTATTTCCATAAGGTTATTTTCTTCTACCAGCAAAGTGGAAATTTCCTGCCTTAAAGGAATAAACTCTTTTCCCACATTTTCGTCGTAATAAGGAATTAAATCCTCGGTATATTCGGAATAGCTGGTCATCCAGTTTATAGCGGGATAATGCCTTGCATACGCCAAAGATTTGTCAAGCGCCCAAAAACAGCGTACAAAACGCTTGGTATTTTGTGTGACAGGCTCCGAGAAATCCGACCCCTGAGGGGATACCGCACCTATTATGGTAACGCTTCCTTCGCTCCCGTTAAGCGCTTCAACATAACCCGCCCTTTCATAGAATTCGGAAAGACGGGAAGGCAGATAAGCGGGGAATCCTTCCTCGGCGGGCATTTCCTCCAAACGTCCCGATATCTCACGGAGCGCTTCCGCCCATCGACTGGTACTGTCCGCCATTATGGCGATATGATATCCCATATCGCGGTAATATTCCGCAAGGGTTATTCCGGTATAAATGGAAGCCTCGCGCGCCGCAACAGGCATATTTGAGGTATTGGCAATAAGCACCGTTCTGTCGGTAAGGGGTCTTCCCGATTTCGGGTCAATAAGCTCGCTGAATTCCTCAAGAACCTGCGTCATTTCGTTTCCGCGCTCGCCGCAGCCGATATAAACTATAATATCCGCGTCGCACCATTTTGCAAGCTGATGCTGAGTCATTGTCTTTCCTGTGCCGAAACCGCCCGGAATAGCGGCGGCGCCGCCCTTGGCTATGGGGAGTATGGAATCGACTATGCGCTGTCCCGTAATAAGGGGCTTTGTAATGGGAAGCCTGCGCCGTGAAGGTCTTGGATCTCTTATAGGCCACTTCTGACAAAGGGTGAGTTCCGTTTCCTGTTCCTCTCCCTCAGCCTTTATTTTAAGTACTGTGTCGTTTACCCTGTACTGTCCGTCCTTTGCGGCATACGTCACCTTAGCGGTTTTTACGGAGGGCGGGATCATACATTTATGAAGCACCAGCGGCGTTTCAGGACAAGTGGCATATATCTGCCCGGCAGTAACAATGTCCCCCTCTTTCACGGTAAGTGTCACATCAAACAATCTTTCCGTATCCAAAGAAGGTATGCTGCTGCCCTCCGATACGAACGCTCCCGAAAGCTTTTTCATATCCCTAAGAGGACGTTCGATACCATCGTATATATTCGATATGATTCCGGGACCTAATTGAGCGCACATGGGAGTGCCGGTAGTTAAAACCTGTTCGCCTACCTTAAGACCGTCGGTATTTTCATAAACCTGAATAACGGTGAATTTTGAGGTTACTCCGATAACCTCTCCGATAAGCCTTTTTTCACCCACATAGACCATTTCCCGCATGGAAAAGTCCACGGTGTCCCTGACCTTTATAACGGAACCGTTTATAGAATAAATTGTGTTCAAGTGATCATTCCTTTCGGATAGACATTTTGTTTGATTAGAGCGCTTTCATATAAAAACTGAGAATTTTGTGATTATTGTATCTGCATAAAAGCATTGTTTACAAATTCCGCTTTTTGCCGATCAAAAGAATTATCATACGTTTTATCAATATATATTGAGTCCGATGGATAAAAAACCGAAGCTCCGCCAAGCTTTATGTTTTTATCCGCCTTAACGCTTAACTTGGGATACAGCTTTTTGACTTCCTCCGTATCCGACTCCTTTACATAAATAATACATCTGTCATCTAATTGTCTTTCTCCGTTTATTTTCAAAAGGAGGTCTTTGAGACTCGCCTTATAAGCCTCGGTTTTGGAGTATCGAATTATTTCATCGGCGGCGGCGTTGAAAAACTCTTCTATACGCTTGTTTCTGAAAGCAAAAATATCTTTTGAAGCTTCAAAGCTTTTACGCGACACTTCTCGGTCTATACTGTTCTTTATCCTTTTGGTCTCTTCGGAAACAAACTTATCGCCTTCCTCCAAAAATTCCTCGTCGGCGCTGGCCAACGCTTTTGAAGCCTTTTCTTCGGCGGCGTCAAGCAAAGCGCTTATCTCCGCCTCGGCCGCGCTGTTTATAGCCTCCTCGAAGCGAGCAGCTTTATCTAAATTTTCCATAGCTTTTTTCCTTTCAATGCTTTAAAACAAGTAATATAACCGCACAATTATATCTTTATACCGATAGCTTCATTTACATAGCTGCTTATAGTGCTTGTGACATCGCTTGTACCGTGTCGGTCGGAAATTTCAACTATAAGCGGCTTGGGACAATTCAGCTTAAGTTCATAGACCCGTTCCCTGCACAGGTTTATAAGCTTCTCCGTCATAAGGATTATCGCTACATCCTTATCCTTCATAGCCTGATCGAGAACATCGATAACTTCGTCCTTTTCGTGAGCCACAACACCCTCTATCCCCGCCAGCCTCATTCCCATAAGCGTATCGGTATTGTCGCTTATCAGATAAAATTTCATTTTCAGACCATTCCTTTCCTTTTGAGGAAGTGCTGTTCTCCCGACTTTTTAGCCGTTAAGAATAAGTATGGAAATAAGCAGACCGTAAATAGCCACGCCTTCGCCCAGCGCAACGAAAATCAGCGACTTGGTGAAGTTCTTTTCATCTTCGCTTGTGGCTCCGATAGCCGCGGGAGCCGCATGACCTACCGCGATACCGGTGCCTATGGTAGCCATACCGGTGGATAAAGCGGCGCCTATATATTTTAAGCCGCTTGCCAATCCGTCAGCCGCCTCAGCGGCGGCCTCCGCGCCTTCCGCGCCGACAAACGCAGGCATAACGCAGATCATAAGAGCCATACATCCGATAAAGGAGCAAGCGTTCACAAGCACCGACTTTTTTATGCTTACGGGCTTACCCGCTTTTTTACGTTTTAACGTAATTACAAGGGGAATGATTATCAGCGCTACTGCTATTAAAGGCATAAGAAAAAGAAATGTTTTATCCATTTTTGGTTCCTCCGATATTTGTTTATGTTTTAAAATAATTTTTAATGTTTGTTATACTGTTTCCGCTCTGAAATATAGCAATTCACAAAAAGAATAACACTCAACTTGTTAATCGAAGAGATTTTTATATTATTACGTTGCGTACTCGGGGCTTCGCAGGAAGCGAAGTGGCGGCTGCCCAAGGTGACGGCAAGGACGCCGGCACGCAAAGCAGACGCTTCGTTGCACCCTTACCACAGTTCCTTTTTGGTGTCCAAAAAGGAACCGAAAAAGACAATACGCGGCTTCGCCGCTTGTTTATTCTTTGCTTGAATTGCTATAGTATTAATCCTCGGCGCTGAAGTTAGCCGCAACAGGGCTGAAAGGCTTTCCGTCGCCTTTATAGAAACGGCTGAATATTTCGTAAAACTCCAGACGAAGCACCTGTATGCCTACCAAAAATCCCTCAACCCCGATAACGAACAGGTTTCCGAGTATCTGAACGACAATTGCTCCGCCTCCCGCGCTTTCGGCAAGAATAGACACAACTAACATCATACCCGCATGACTCAGAATAAAACCGCCCACACGCAGGAATGACATCGTATTGGTGATATAAGTAAGGCAGCTTTCAAACAGCTCGATTATTCCTTCCACAATAAAATTGCCCACCGACTTGTGTTCCTTCTTTTCATTGGCAACATAATCGCTGAGGTGGAGATTCTGCGCCTTGGATATATCAATGATGTGCTCCGGCATCTTCATCTTTTTAAAGCCCAAACCTGAAAATGCCTTTTCAACAGCCGGGAATTCGGAAACGGAAGTCACGAAAACGCCCGTAACATTTTTTTCATCGTTTTCAAAAGGATAAAAAACGTAATTTCCCTTTACACGTTCCGATAT
>CANDLP010000087.1 GCA_947385505.1 uncultured Clostridia bacterium | reverse complement strand
CACGTCCGTGCACACTCTTTCCCTACACGACGCTCTTCCGATCTTGTTTTTTTACAGCACCTCTAAATCTGTTAACCTTACGCTTTGTTATGCGATCACTCTTTTATAAAGAGCATTATGGCAGGATAAGGCGTGTTCTTATCATAATCGGGCAAAAAGTCTTTGTTTTCTACAGCGTTATAAATAACCCGCATTACGAAAATATTAGCGCAGTACATAAACCTCAACCACATCGGCACTGATTTAAGGTGAGAGGGTATCTCTACTGGATTTGCAAACAGCGCTTTAATTTTATCACTGTATTTTTCAGTTAGCAAATTCTTGTATTTTTCACATACCCCCTCAAGTATTCCCCGCTCCTCCACAGTGATAATGGGAATATCCACAATCCTGTCGCCTTGCTCATTTTTTGTAAGAAAACCGCTTTTTTCTAAACCGTCAAGATTTTCAAACGCGTGAGGAATTGCGGACAGCATATTCATATCATTTGTATGCACCGCCCACAGAATTTTCATAACCTCAACGCAAGCGTTTCCGCCATAAACCGGATAGCACATTATACTGCTGTCGCGCCAAGCGGAATAAGTTCCTCCGAGAGAAGTTTCACAGCCGACAATTCCCAATTCCTTCAAGCCGCCGATATCATTCAGACGGAATGAACATTTGTTTTGGATAATATAGCGGCCAAACTCCTCATAACTGTATTCGCGGAAGCCGTCAGCCGCGCCGTGATTACCGAAAGCATACCATTTTCCTCCGTTCGGTCTGTCGGGTATGCTGTTCCACCACTGTTCCTCGGATATTCCCGCTGCACTGAATTCTATGTTACTAATAGCGCTTTCCAATGCTTTTACCGCATAAAATATCTCCAACTTCAGCTGCTGCGAACGGCGCATTGTTTTATAACAGTCTTCTGCGCGTATCTCGACCAATTCCCGTTCTATAATTTCCCAGATATCACGCCACAATTTATCGGTAAGCCGTTTTTCGGTTTCAAGACCTGTTAATCTGTCCTTATTCGTATAAATTATGAAATCAGTATAAACCTTATCGGAAACACGCTTCATAAGCTCATTTTTAACAAGTCCGTCAACAATAGGCTCAACATATGCGGCGGCTATTCCAATGGCTTTTGACAGCTCGGTGATAGTCAGAGGTTTCTTATAAGCGAGAATGAGCAGGTTCTGCCTTATTTTATCATCACTTTCTACAAGCGAACACGGTTCACCGTCCAATCCCGCACTGCCAGCGCAACCCATACGCAGTATTTCAGGCTCATAACTGTTGTTTGTGTAACTTTCCATATCATACTCCCTTCTGATATGCTCTCTGCCCGTGAAAAGCCGCATTTTGACCGCACTTTCGCTGATCCCGAGCGCTGTTGCTATCTCTTTAACGCTTTCACCTTTGAAATAGCGCCGCACAAGCACATCACGGTATATAAGCGCAAGCTGCGCTACGCACCGTCGGATTTCAGCGGCTTCTTCCCTATGTTCGATTTGGAGCAGGTTTTCATCCTCAAATGGTATATCCGCCACAAAATCAATACAAACGACAGGCTTTTTGTACTTTCTCCTAAGTAAATCATAGAATTTGCGTTTAAGTACAGACAAAAGCCATGCTTTCATATTTTCGGGATTTTCTTTCAGCAAGAGCGCTGCAAGCAGCGTTTCCTGTACCAGATCCTGCGCATCCACAATATTTCCGCAGTGTTTTAACGCGGTTTTCATCAGATATTCGGCATATCCTGCCAATGTTTCATTGTCCATATATGAACATCTCCTTGAAGTCCTTCACTTAAGTAGTCGTGAAAATTTATAACAGGTCAAGTATTTTTTGAAAAAAATGAGGTTTTTCTTGCTTTTAATTTAACAAGAAAAACCCGCTCTTATTTATTATTTTTTTCACTGGGCTTTATACGCGCCTTAACTCTTCCTATCTTCCTCATTTCCCTTCTGCGCCTTAACATTGCGGTAAAATCATGCACCCGCAGAATATCGTTTATTTCCGCTCCCACGAATAATATTATCATACAAATATAAAGCCACAGCAAAAAGAAAATAATTGCCGCCAGACTTCCGTAAATATTGGAACGGCTGGCAAACATATCCATATACAATGAATAAAGCGCCGAAAATCCTACCCAGCCCACTGCACTGACTACCGCACCGGGAAGTTCGTTTTTAAACTTTGTTTTCCTTTCAGGTATTACGGTATATAAAAACATAAAAAAGACCATTAAAAACCCGAAGCTTACGAGCCAGCGTATTACCCTCACGGCGTTGGCAAGAGAACCTAACGCGGGGATATACGTTAACAATAAGTCAAGTATCATATTGCCGAAAACCATAAGCAACAAAACCACCACAAGCGCCGCAATAAAGCCGACGGTATAAAATACCGCCGTTGCCCTAAGCTGAATATATCCGCGCTTTTCCGTAGTCTTGTATATAGAATTCAAGCCGTAGATTATTCCCAATACACCCTTTGAACAAGACCACAGCGCGGCTATGGTGGTAATTGAAATAAGGGCGCTGGAACCCGTTTCCCCCGCTTCTCTTACTATTCCCTTAAGCAGCTCGCCTATCAGCGGAGAAAATACATCCATGGCCCAGCTTTCAATATTTTCACTGCTGAAAAAAGGTATATATTTAAGGAGATTAAGAAACAGCATCAAAAACGGGAAAATCGATATGAAAATAAAGAATGCCGATTGTGCGGCATAAGCGGAAAGATTATCCGAATCGAAGCGCTTTGAGATACGCTCTACCGCGTAAATCAGCGTACCTATCATCTTTTTTGGCTTTTGCACCGGACACCGCCTTTCTCTGTTATTTGTAACGGTAGAGTGAAATTTTTTCAAAACCGTCAAGCAGTTCCTCCGAAAGGCTGAAAGCTGCTTCAACACCCTTTGCCACACATTCGAGAGGATCGTCGGCAACGTAACAGGGGGCGCCTATTTTATTCTGGATATATTTATCTAAGCCTTTCAGCAGCGCTCCTCCGCCTGTAAGAACAATCCCGTTTGCCAATATATCGCCAACCAGTTCGGGCGGCGTGCGCTCTAAAACCGACCTTACCCCCGCGGTAATCTCTTCCACGTGATCAATAAGCGCTTCATACAGATCCATTTCGTTGATCTCAACACTCTCAGGAAGACCTCTAAGCAAATTACGCCCCTTTACCGTCATTTTCACCTCGGAGTCTGGCTGATATACGTTGGCGAGATGCATCTTCGCCTGTTCCGCAGTTTTTTCACCTATAACAAGCTTATATTTTGCAGAAATATACTTTACGATAGACTCGTCAAACTTTGTTCCCGCAAGTTTTATTGACGTATCTTTTACTATTCCGTTAAACGAGGTTATTGCAATATCCGTGGTGCCTCCGCCTATATCCACCACCATCGCGCCCTTTGCCTGTGAAATATCCACTCCCGCACCCAAAAGAGCGGCAATAGGCTCCTTTATTATAAACACCTTTCTTGCTCCCGCCGAAAGCGCCGCTTCTATAACCGCGCGGTTCTCCACATCTGTAATAAGCGAAGGAACGCACAAAATTATGCGCGGCTTAAGCATCATACTGCTGCTTACCTTTTTAATAAAAGCGGATACCATTGCTTCGGTGGTTACATTATCAGATATAACGCCGTCCTTAAGAGGCTTTACCGCTATTATATATTCGGGAGTCCTGCCTATCATTTTATACGCTTCCGAACCCACCGCAAGAACTTTTTTCTTTTTTTTATCATAAGCCACTACGCTTGGCTCGTTAACTACTATTCCCTTCCCTCCGATAGTTATAATTGTATTGGCAGTACCAAGGTCTATGCCTACGTCGACCGACGACATAATGCCACTTCCTTTCAGTTGTTTCCGCTTTTGTTTATATTTTTTTCTCTTAAATATATTATAAGTTCGTCATGTGTATTCGTACACTTTTCCTCAATCACAGAATTAAGCAAAAAATCAAGGGCTTTTCCTATATCTGCTCCCTTATATCCCAGTTTTAGCATATCGTTTCCGTTTACCTTAAGATCCTTCAGAGAAAAACATTCTTTTTCCGCCAATATCTTTTCTGCGGTGCATTTTGCCGCATTATACACAGGAATACGGTTCATTGCAACTTTAGCCTTTGCGTTATCGTCGGCGATATGCACTTTAAGTAGATCAAAATACTGTTCCTCACCGAATCTCATAAGATGCTTCTTTATCATTACGGGATCGTCCTTCATTATCATATCGTGACGTTCCACCAAAAAAACGGTCTTTTTTATTGTAACGCTGTCGTAATGCAGCTGTTCCATGTTTTTTTGACAAATGTCGCCGCTTACGGAAGCGTGACCCTTAAAATGCCCTTCACCGTTATAAAATTTATAACAGGGCGGCTTTCCCAGATCGTGAAAAAGCATGGCGAGCCTTAAATAAGGGATAGGTTCAATCCCGCACAGGGCTGATATCGTATGCTCCCAGACATCTCGGTCGTGATAATGGGTATGCTGATCGAAACCGACGCATTTGTTTATTTCGGGAATGATTACAGAAAAAACATCATTATATTCTCTGAGCACAGGCGCTAAATATTCCGATTTTCCGCACAAAATCTTTGTAAGCTCACAGTTTAACCTTTCGGGGGAAATTTCCCTCAAAAGTTCCTTTTTTTTATGAAGGGCATTTTTTGTGCTCCTTTCGGGAACAAAACCGTACTGCGACATAAAACGCAGTCCGCGCATTATTCTTAGAGCGTCCTCTTCAAACCGTTTTTCCCCATCGCCCACGCAGCGGAGCCGCATTTTTTCAAGATCGGCAATACCGTTATACGGGTCGATTATTTTGCCCTTCCATGAACAGGCTATGGCGTTTACAGTAAAATCGCGCCGTTTCAGATCTTCCTCCAAATTTCGCGTAAAGCTTACATTTTCGGGATGTCTGAAGTCCTTATACTGCCCGTCGGTACGAAAGGCGGTAATTTCGGCGGTTCCATGTTCGGAAATTACGGTCACGGTACCGTGTTTTATTCCCGTTTCCACGATCTTCATACCGCCGAATACCCGTTTTATTTCTTCGGGCATGGCGGAGGTCGTAACATCATAATCCGATACAGGAATCCCCATAAGGGGATTTCGGACACAGCCGCCTATGCCGTAAGCTTCAAAGCCTTCGGCTTCAAGTTTTTTTAATATTTCTTCCACAAACTCAGGAAGCCCGATATTTTTTATCATTCCCGTTCTCTACCAAAATGCAAATGCCCTAACCGCTTTCGGCATTAGCGTTTTATCTTAATTTTTCCGCCATCTCATTGGCTTTTCTGTATATTTCAGCAGGCTGTTCGCCGATATAGTATTCCCCGTTTTCATAAAGTATCCTGCCGCCTACCATAGTGAGCTTTACATTACTCTTGCTTCCGCTGTACACAAGGTTTTTGCCTATATTATTAAGAGGCTGCATATTGGGCTGTTCAAGGTCAATAAGCACAAGGTCGGCTTTTTTCCCTTCTTTAAGGCAGTCGCAGTCTGTCAGACCCATAGCTGAAGATCCTCCCTTAACCGCCATTTGCAGTACATTGTCGGCGTCACAGGCGGAAGCGTCCTTTTCACGAAGCTTTTGCAGTCCTGTAGTTAAAAACATCTCCCTGAACATATCAAGACAGTTGTTGCTTGCCGCGCCGTCCGTACCTATGGCTAAATTAACGCCCTTTTCCATCATTCGGCATATGGGCGCGATACCGCTGGCAAGCTTTGTGTTTGAAGCGGGATTTGTTACAGCCCACATTCCATGGCGCTTGAATATATCCATATCGTTTTCGTCAAAATAAACGCAGTGGAATCCGCCGCCGCCGTAATTCAGCATACCAAGCTCTTCAAACAGCGCGGTGGGGCTCATTCCGTGACGTTCTCTGCACTCGGCGGTCTCTTTCTCCGTTTCACTGTTGTGGGTATAAACAGGTTCTTTTAAACTTTGTGACAGCTTCGCAATTTCCTTCATAAGATCCAATGATGCCGTGTATTCCGCATGAAATCCTAACTGATAAGATATAAGTTCATTATATTTTCCGTGGGCAAATTTAGTGTATTCGTTGTATACGCGCTCGGCTTTTATCGGGTCGCCGTTTACGGAACCGCACAGCACAAGTCGGAAACCCGTGTCCGCAGCCGCGGCGGCAATTGCGTCGGCAAAAAAGTACATATCAAAACATGAGGTAATACCGCTGCTCAAATATTCCATAATCCCAAGCTTGGTAAGCAGGTATACGTCGTCGGGCGTAAGCTTGTCTTCACGCGGGAAAACCCGTTCAAAAAGCCATTCCTGCAAAGGAAGATCGTCCGCATACGAGCGCAGAAAAGTCATGGCGGAATGGGTGTGTGCGTTTTTAAATCCGGGTATTATCAAATTTCCTCCGCAGTTTATTTCCTTATCGAAGGAACCCTCTTTTTTCTCTTCGCCAACATAGCTTATTTTATCCCCATCCGTTTGAAGCTCACCCTTTATTATTGAGCAATCCTTTTCGGCTGTCATTATTCTCGCGTTATAAAATCTTATTTTCATGACCTTATATGTTTCCTTTCACAATAAGAACTTGTTCTCATAGGAGCGGTGTGCGGATTTTCGAGCAAAATTTTTCGCAATCAAGGAAAAAATCCGAAGGAATACTTGACGTATTTCAAGGATTTTTAACGCAGAGTGCGGAAAATTTTGCCGAAAAGATGTGCACCGCTCCTATGGGGACATGTTCTAATATTATTTCCCGAACAATTGGGAAAGACTTTCTTTGTACGGCGCACGGCAAATCCCTTTTTCGGTTATAATAGCGGTAATCAGTTTGCTGTCTGTAACGTCAAAGGCGGGGTTATAACACTTAACGCCCTTTGGAACAACAGATTTTTTAAAATACAAACCGCTTATTTCCTCTTCCCCCCGCTCCTCTATAACAATATTATCTCCCGTGGAACAATCAAAATCGATGGTTGAAGAAGGGCAAAACACGTAAAAGGGTATTCCGTAGTATTTCGCCAAAATAGCAACGCCGCTTGTACCTACCTTATTTGCCGTATCGCCGTTGGCTGCCACTCGGTCACAGCCTACAAAACAAGCGTTTATTTTACCCTGCTTCATAACTATGCTCGCCATATTGTCACAGATAACGGTAACGTCTATTCCCGCGCGGTGCAGTTCATAGGAAGTAAGCCTTGCGCCCTGCATAAGCGGGCGGGTCTCGTCCGAATAAACGTGAAAATCATAACCGCGCTCTTTTCCCAAAAACAAAGCGCCAAGTCCCGTACCGTAACGGGAAGCAGCCAAAGGACCTGCATTGCAGTGAGTAAGTATTCCATAGCCGCTTTTTACTAATGACAGCCCGTATTGGGCTATTTTAAAACACATTTCCGCGTCTTCACTTTGGATAAGGCGGCTTTCGCGCAAGCATTCGGCGGCTATTTCCGAAAGCCCTTTCCCCGCGTTCATTAAAGCGGTTTTTTCTACTCTGTCTGACATATGTATCAGATTTACTGCGGTTGGGCGGGCGGAATCAATACGGCATTTCGCTTTGTGAAGCTCTTCATAAAATTGTGCTTCGGACAAATCCCTGATAAGCGACAGTCTTTTCGCTTCAACAGCCAGAGCGAATCCGGCGCAAATGCCGATAGCTGGAGCGCCTCTCACCTGTAAATTACTTATCGCATGGTAAAAATCCTCAATGCTTTTCAGTTCCGTATACACTTCCTCATTTGGGAGCTTGGTCTGATCTATAATAATAACGCTGTCTCCGTCATCGCTTAAACGAACATTTTCATAAAAAGCCGTTTTACCTGTATCAATCACTTTTCAAGACCTTCATGATAAATGTTTACAACAGAAGCCCTTATTAGCTTTTTAAACAGCGGCGCCGCTTTATCCGCCGCCTCGATAACTTCCTTATGAGTAAGAGGAGTATCGGTAAGACCGCAGCCCAAATTTGCCACACAGCTTATTCCCACAATCTTCATTCCCGCGTGGTTGGCGGCTACGGCTTCACAGGCGGTGCTCATTCCGATTGCGTCCGCCCCCAGCATACGGCACATCCTCACCTCGGAGGGCGACTCAAAGTTGGGACCCGTAAGCTGAATATAAACCCCCTCGCGCAATTTTATATTCAGCTCCTCAGCGGTTTTTTTGACAATTCCGCGAAGTTTTTTACTGTATATCTCGCTCATATCGGGAAAACGGGTTCCCAAGGAGTCGATATTAGCTCCAATAAGGGGGCTCGGAACAAAATTTGATATCTGATCGGTTATAAGCATAAAATCCCCGGCGGAAAAATCAGGATTTG
>CANDLP010000086.1 GCA_947385505.1 uncultured Clostridia bacterium | reverse complement strand
TATAAATGCTTTAGCGCCGACGGAATTTTTAACTCTTTTCCGCTGCGCTTATACGCCATTTCAATAAGTCGGAACAATCCGTGCCACAGTCCCCAGACAACAAAATTCCAAGCTGCTCCGTGCCATAATCCCGTAAGCAAAAAAACAACAAATATATGAACATACACATTTCCCTTGCGGTTTCCTCCAAGAGGAATATATACATAATCGCGGAAAAATCTTGACAGCGTCATATGCCAGCGGCGCCAGAAATCGGTAATGCTGTCAGCCATATACGGATAATCAAAGTTTTCGGGTGTTTCAAATCCAAACATTTTACTGAGTCCTATCGCCATATCCGAATAACCCGAAAAATCAAAATACAGCTGTAAGCAATACGCGATTATTCCCGTCCATGCCGCAGCAACGGTACGCCCGTCAGCCGCTGACGAAAAAAAAGGGTCGACGATTATTCCCAGCGTGTCTGCAATAATCAGCTTTTTTGCCATTCCGACAATTAACCGCTTGATCCCGTCGGCAAACACGTCAATATTGAAGCGGTGCTCCTTAAGCTGAGGTAAAAAAGCATTGGCTTCCGTTATCGGCCCCATTGAAACCTGTGGGAAAAATGATATGTACAAAGCCGCGTTTACAGGATTTTTTTCGGCATTTGTCTTTCCCGTGTATATATCGGCAGCATATGAAATTGAACGAAATGTAAAGAACGAGATTCCGAGAGGCAGCGCTATTTCACTTACCTGAAAACCTGCGTCAAACACGCTGTTCATGATCTCGGCTCCAAATACAAGGTATTTATAATAAAACAGCAAGCCCAAATTTATCATAAGCGAAATAATAAGCGAAAATTTTGCAGATGAGCCTCGTTTTTTTGCTCTTTCTATCAATAATCCGAAAGCATAATTCAATAAAACTGCAATTATAAATATGAATATAAACTTAGGTTCGCCCCAAGCGTAAAACGCTAAAGACGCCATCAGCAAAAAAATGTTTTTTAAACGCGGATGAATAAGATAATAACCCAAAATTACCAAGGGAAAAAACAAAAATATAAACACGGGGGACGTAAATGACATTTCAGCCGCTCCTTTTCATCATTGTATTAAAAAAATTATCCAAAGAACAAAAATGTGCTTTTTCCTTTCCGCTGTCTATTATCCCCAAGTGAGAGACTGGAAGTCCAAGCCTTGCGAGATTTTCAACATCCCTCTTCTTATCTCCGCAAGCAAAGCATTCTCTTACATCAAGGTCAAAATCTTCAATAGCTTTTTTAAATAATCCCAATTTCGGCTTTCTACAATCGCACTCAACGGCATATTCCTTCACACTGCCGCACGGCAGGTGCGGACACCAGTAAAAAGCGTCAATATGCGCTCCGTACCCTCCGAGCATTTCATTCAGCCGCGAATTGACGTTTTTGACATCTTTCTCAGTAAAATAACCGCGCGCAACGCCGCTTTGGTTTGAAATAACGATCACCAAGTATCCTGCCTCGTTCATTCGCCTGATTCCCTCGGCGGCACACGGCAGAAGCTCTAACTTTTCGGGATCGCCGACATAGTGCGTATCCTTGTTTATCGTACCGTCACGGTCAAGAAAAAAAGCTTTATTCAACTTTCCTCTCCTTTGTTTTCAACGCTGATTGATATTGGTCTCAATAATTTTATGAATCAAATTTGTTGTTGACAAACCCTTTTCCAGATCAATAAAGCAGACTTTACCGCCGTTTTCTTCAACAAATTTTCCGCCCGCAACTTCTTTTCCTTCCCAATCCCTGCCTTTAACCAATATATCAGGAACAATTTCTTTTATCAAATCTTCGGGCGTATCGCTGTCAAACAATATCAGATAATCAATATATGTAATAGCTTCAAGCAGCTTCAGCCTGTTTGTTTCATCAACAACAGGGCGGCTTTCTCCTTTCAGCCGCTTGACCGACGCGTCGCTGTTTATACCGACAAAAAGCACGCCGCCAAGCTCCCGCGCCTGTTTGAACGAAGCGGCGTGTCCCGCGTGAAGTATATCAAAACAACCGTTGGTAAACACTATTTTTTTGCCCTGCCGACGCAAAAAATCAGCTTTTTTCTTTGCCTGTCCCTGTGTAAGAACCTTATTACTGTGATAAGAGCTGCCGAATATTATCTCCTCTATTTCCTCAGGATAAGCAACGGACGCGCCGAATTTCGATACGACGATCGACGCCGCTATGTTAGCGATTTTGCAGCAGTCGTCAAAGCTTGCCCCCAAAGCAAAACAAAGGGAAAATACGGAAATTACCGTATCTCCGGCGCCCGTGACGTCTATCACCTCTTTGGCAAGAGCGGGATAATCACTTTTTTCACCGTTTTTACCGTTGATCAGCGACATGCCTTTTTCCGAACGGGTAGCGAGAATATAATGTATATTGCATTTTTCGCACAGTTCTTTTCCGGCCGCCGCAATTTCCTCCTCCGACGAGACGTTTCTTCCCACTGCCGTTTGAATTTCCTTCATGTTGGGAGTGCATACCGTTGCGCCGCCGTATTTGACGTAATTGCTTCCTTTAGGATCGACAATAATCGGAATGTTGTATTTTAACGCCGCGTCAATCATTATTTTTGCCGTATCAGATGTTACAACGCCTTTTCCGTAATCGGAAATTATAACGGCGTCCGCACCGGAAATAAGCTCGGATACGTTTTCGGAAAGCCATTCGGTAAAGCTGTCGGGAACATTTTTTATAATTTCCCTGTCATATCTCAAAAGCTGCTGATTTTGAGAAGTTACGCGTGTTTTTATTCCGGTAACGGAGTCATCGTTTTCAATGATTCCGCGGGTATTCAGATTGTACTCTTTAAAACGCTTTATTAGCCATTTTCCGCTGATATCGTTTCCTATACAGCTTATCGGAATCACATCGGCTCCCAATGCGCAAAGATTACGCACCACATTGCCCGCGCCGCCCAAACGTTTGGTTTCCTGCTGAATATGTACTACTGGAACAGGCGCTTCGGGAGAAATTCTGGAAACATCGCCTGAAAGGTATTCGTCGATCATCATATCTCCGAACACGACGATTTTTGCTTTTTTAAACTTGTTTATATCAAACAGTATATCGGACATCTTCAACATTGCCTTTCCTCAAAAAAATTTGCCTCCAGCATTGAGCATAACGCATGATATATCGGAAGATGAAGCTCCTGAATCTTAAATGTTTCGGTTTCGGGAGCACAAATTACAATATCGGCAAGCTCCCTGCATTTGCCTCCGTTTCCGCCGGTAAGGGCAATTGATGTAATGCCCATCGCTTTAGCGGTCATAAGAGCGTAAATTATATTTTTGGAATTGCCGGAGGTGGAAATTCCGAGAAATACATCGCCGCTTTTCCCGTAGCCGTAAAGCATTTGCGCAAAGGACACCGCCGCGTCCACGTCGTTGGCAAAGGCGCTGGTTAGAGCGGGCATTGAGGTAAGGGGAACAGCGGAAAGCGCTCCCTCTATTTTATTTGCTAATTGTTCGCCGTCTTCACCGAAACTGCGGATAAGCTTTTCCTGAAAATCCGATTTGATCTTTCGGTTAAACAAAAAAGACTTCATAAGCTCGCCTGCTATATGCTCGGAATCGGCGGCGCTTCCTCCGTTTCCTGCCGTCAAAAGCTTACCGCCCGAAGCATAAGAATTCTTCAAACAATCATAAGCCTTGATAATGCCGTCCTTGCAGACGGTCAGCATAGGATATCTTTCAAAAAGCTCGTCCATAAGCTGATTCGGTGTTTTTTCTTTTTTCTTCATTTCATAAGCTCCTATTTCGTTTTTATTCTTAGAATTTTTTGTCCCAGCCTGCGGAATGGAAGCAGAAATTTCCAGAACTTAGGATATTTGCATCTGATCGCATAGGCAAGATGTATCATGCTTTGTTTTATTCCGTAATTTACTTGTTGATCATACATAGGCATTGTATCGCGGTTTGATTCCTTAACATGACCGATTCCCTCCATAGCGAGCTTCTCGACCCAAGCTCTCATATCTCCCGATCCGACCTTAAAGAATTCGAGGTTTGTCAGCTCGATCGCAGTAAAATCGCTGTTATAAAGATAAACAGGATAGTATCCCGCATCCTGCGCAAAATACGCATAAGCTCTTTCAATCGCGTGAAGAATAGTCTGATCCCAGCGGTTCGGTTCGCAGGGGAAATCCTCATACTGCCAGCCCTCACCATCGTATCCCTCAAACAGTTTTTCGAGCGCTTTTGGTCTGAACCAAAAGCAAGTACCCAACGGCGCAACACATAAATAATGCTCGTTTCTCTTGACCGTTACTCCAAAATCATTTAACAGCTTGTCAGTGTTATAAAAGTTGCCGCCCCATCCGTTTCCTATATTGTAGGCGTACTGATGATGGTTTGGAGGCGAAGGAAAGGCAATGCCCAATTGCTTTTCCTTTTCAAAGGCGTCTATAACATTTTCGACATATTCTTTGGTACCAAATGTGTTTTGATACAGCTTATATCTCCACGAGCGTCCAACGCCTTCCGGCTTTATCTGTGCGGTTTTTTTATCGTGAGCAAAACAAATAAGACCGTGCTCCTTGACAAATTCCGCTCCGCCGACTAATAAAGCCGATATGTCTCTTCCTCTGTTGCTTATTACCGATATTGCTGCTTGTGTGCCTTGCTTTTCAAGAAGCGCCTGAATAGTTTTCGCCTTTTTTTCGTTATTGGTGGTTATCAAAATATCAGTATCGGAAGAAAAACTCTTTAAATATTGAATTGATTCTTCAAAAATATCCTCATAAAAAAGATGAAATATAACGCCGACTTTTAAAGAGCCGCGATTCTCGCCTGTGATTGTCTTGCTTGAAAGAACTCTGTTTAATTGAGCGCAGCGCACCATGTCGGATAAGCTGCAGGTCCGAAGAATAGATTTCCATACCAATGACATATCATAATCAGTTTCGGATTCTATATATTTAATTAATTCGTAGGCAGCCTGACCGCCTGTATTTGCCATTATATCGGTATAATGGTGGAAAAAGCTGCGCTTTTTGAACAGAGGCATGTGAAAATTTTTTAACAAAAATACCGGATCGTGAAGCAGCGGATAATTAAGATTTTTCTTATCGTTACAGTATACGGCGCTTTTGAATCCCCGATTTTCAAAATATCCGGGGAAGGCATATTCATAAAAGCAAACCGAGGTTATATAGCTTGAATCATCGGGAATTTCTTCAAAAAAATTTTTTAGGAAATTATTTTTAAACAGCGAACTTCTCATGCACAAAAAATACGATTGTATATGCAGATTTCCCTTGCAATAATGCAGATAGTCTTTTTTTCCGAACCAGTCTGCCTTTTCACCGTATGTAAGCCCCCACAGGTCTGCATCCTTTTTTATTGACCAATCAAAAGCTTCTTTAAAAGGATACACCGGACCAAAGCAGGTGTTGTTCATCAGTATCAGCTCGTCAAAGCTGCTGATTTTGTTCCAGCCGATATGCTCAAGCGCCGCCTTATAAGCGCCTATATCATTGCCTTTGTTTTCACGCTCAAACACCTCGTCAGCGACAGCCTTCAATCTTTTCTTGCCCTCTTTTGTTAATGTCCCGTTTATAACACAGTGAAGAAAGGAAACATTTTTTTTCATATCCTCTAACTGATAGATGATATAGTCGTCAATTATTCCGTCCTTATCATATATGAAATAAACGCATAATCTTTTGACGGTGTTTTTTAAAATCATACTGTTTTTTCTCCTTTAAGCAGCCTCCTGAAAAACGAAAATATTTTCCGCAAAGGAGCTGTGATTCTCCATGACCGAGAATTATATAAAGAGTTCAGCTCGTTCCTTGTATGTTCAAGCTGCTGCTGCACAGAATCAATGGCGCTCGACTTTTCATGTATTTCTTCCAAGAAAGTCTCTATTCTGTTGCCGCATACTTCTATTTCCGAAATCTTATGCCGGATAGCGTCATTTAAATTTTTATTTGTTTCATTTTGATTGTCAATAATTAAGCTTTGTTCGTTCAGCTTTTCATTTTGGCTGTCGATAATTGAGCTTTGCTCATTCAGCTTTACATTTAGGCTGTCGATGATTGTGCTTTGCTCATTCAGCTTTGCGTTTTGACTGTCGATTATTGAGTCTTGTTCATTCAGTTTTGAACTTTGACTTTCAATGATTGTGCCTTGCTCGCTCAGCTTTGAATTTTGACTGTCAATGATATGGTTTTTCTGTTTAATATCATTAAAAAGCTTTTCCGTATTATTTTTCTGACTTTTAACATATTCTCTTATGTTTTGTTCAAAATCAAAATTTGACAGAAGACAAATTCTAAACTTTATTTTCAAAAACGTGCGGCAGACCGAAGAAATAAAATATTGAGGATCTGTATTGAGAAAAACATCAAAATTACCGCTTTTAACAGCAGCTTCCGGAATTAACTCCACGCTTCCGCTTTCAGTGGCGGCAGAAATAATTTCTAACTTGCAGAATTTACCTTCGGTAGGATCAAAACGCAATTCCTTAATGTTTGGATACCCTGAAATGTCAAATCGTACAAAGCACTCGTCATCTCCCCAAACATTGTTGATAGCCGCTCTTTTTTTCTCTTCAAAATAACCTGTTCCGTCATTGATAAATAATTGTGAAACAAGAACATCGCCATCAAGGGTCTGTGTTTCTCGAATTCGTTCACGGAGTACAGCTTCTGTGGTAATATGAGCGAAATCGGACTTGCCGCCGCTTACAGGCGTTAATTTGTTTTCGATTATTTCTTTTACCTGTTCAAAATAGCAGTCATTTGCTTTTATACATTCACTAATTATGTCATAGCTTTTTGCCCTTTTAACACATTCCGAAAGCTCGTCTTTATCAGTATCGCAGTATTCTGGCTTGTATTTATATGTCAGAAATTTTGAGCTGAAAGAGTTTACGCATACTGTCTTCTTTCCCATAAGCATAGACCAATAAGCAATATGAAAGCTGTTGGTGAATATAATTTCGCTTTCACCTACAAACCGTAAAATATCGTCTGCATCTGAATTGTTTGTAATTTGGTCGTATATTTCAAGCGCTTTTATTGGATAGTCCTTATGACAGGCTGCGCCGTATTTGCGTTTAACAGTATATTCTTTTTTTATATCTGCCAGCTTGCAGGTAACGTCAGGCAAATATGGCAAACCATAATGATTGTCATAATCTCTAAGATTGATTTTTATAAATTTATCAAAATTAATTTTCGTCTTAAAGGCGCCGTCATATTCTGTGTGAGTATTTAAGCCAGGAGACCAAGCTATTACCGCCGCGCCGATATCAAGAAGTTTATTAATTGCACGATTTATAGCCTCGGAATAATCAAAAAGTCCTCCGCCTCCAAGAATAACAACATCTGTTGGGGCAATAGAATCATAATCAATAAATCTAATGTCGTGTCTTTGAATATGATATTTTTTAAAAAAATCAAAATAATATATAAGCGGACAACAAACTTTATCTCCACAATTGGTTTCATCTACACGATTGATAAAGTGCAGAGTATTTCCCAAATTTAACATAATCCCTCGTCCTCTAACATCTTTTCTACCAAAGCCTCAACCTGTTCATAAGTGATTTTTTCTATACACTCACTGGGGACTCCCCGCTTCATTCTATCCAAACAGCCCTCATTACGCTTTCCAATAGTGTCCCAGTTCCAATCGCAGTGGTAACAATACATATCGGTGCTGGCAACAATCGGTATCTTGTCATTGGGTTTTATATCCTCGATATGGTAAGGAAAAAATCGGTTATAATGCCAGCCTCCCACTATAACAACACATGGTGTTTTTACAGCGCAGGCAATGTGTGCCCCGGAAGTATCGTTGGATATTACTAATTTCGCGTTTCCGATAATATCTATAACATCTCCGATGCTTGTCCGTCCTGTCAGATCAATTGTGGACATTGCCGTAACTGCATTCAGATTTTTTCTCACATTATCGGCAACCCACTGCTCATGCGCAACTCCAAGTAAAACCGCAAGGAAGCCTGTCCTTTTGTATATATATTCTGATATTTTTGCATAGTATTCAGCGGGCCAGAACTTCTGACTGAATGTCCCTCCGGGATATACAACAAAATATTTTCCCTCTATAAAATTTTGTTTCTTGTACTTAAGTGTGGGACAGGCAATTTTAAAATCCTTTATCCCAAGGCCTACCGCAAAAGCCTTATAATAATCAAATTCGCTCACATCTCCGCGAGGATACGGAATAAATTTATCATAAAGAAAGTTTACCGATTCTATCCATTCCGCTAGATCGGAAGAGCACACGTCTGAACTCCAGTCACGGAGCGTCATC
>CANDLP010000085.1 GCA_947385505.1 uncultured Clostridia bacterium | reverse complement strand
CGGACTTTACCTTTCCCGAAACCGATAGTCTCGATTCCTACGACGTGGGGGTGATTCTCAGCAACTCGCTGGAAAACGCTATTGAAGCCTGCGAAAAAGTAAAGATGTTAAAAGAGTTTAAGGGGGTTAAGGAGCCTTATGTTTTTCTTCGGTCTTATGTTAAAGGCAGCCTGTTTTTTATAGAAATAGAAAACAGTTTTTCGGGAGCAATCAAACTCTGTGAAAATAGCGGCCTTCCTCTTACTTCAAAAGAAGGCGCGACTCACGGCTTCGGTTTGTCCAACATAGAAAGAACCGCCAAGAAATATATGGGCGATATTGACGTTTCAACTGAGGAGATCGGCGGTAAAGGCGTGTTTTTCCTTACGGTAATGCTCCATATGTAATTTATAAAATCTGACTCAATGAGATAGCGTTTGAATTTTCAAGTGAAATTATATTGAATTTCGCGCCGAAAAAAGCGCTGTTCGCGCCAAAAGGCTAAAGTTTATGTTTTTCTTGCCGAATAAATATACAGATGAAACGGCCGACCCCTTGCCGATTTCATCTGTTGTACACCATAATCGGTATATTTCGACGTCCGTTCGGCTTTCGGAATCGGAATGAATGTCCGAACCGAAGCCTGCGGCGTTGGATTATACTATAGCAATCCGATAAAAAAGAGAAAAGCGGCGAAGCCGCGCGATTCTTTTTTCGCTTCCTTTTTGGGATCCAAAAAGGAAGTAGGGTCCGGGGCGAAGCCCCGAATACACCGCCATAATAAATAAAAAGGAACTTTTTTACAGCCCCGCACTGTTTTTTGTGGAGCAATACAAAAACACTATGAAAGGAAGATACATAATATGCAGATTACTGGAATCGGCTCACAAGCCAATAATAACGTCGGAGTAACCAAGCAGCAGAGCGAGGACAGCATTATCAAGAATGCACAGAATCAGATTGAGGAACTTAGAAAACAGCTTCAGCAGCTTGCCGAAAACAAGGACATGGATCCCAAAGCCAAGACCGAAAAAAAGCAGCAGCTTCAGCAGCAGATCGCCGATCTTAACGCTCAGATAAGACAAAGACAGGCGGAACTTCGGAAGGAAAAACAAGCCGCAAAAGAGCCTGCGAAAAAAACAGCGGAGAAAGAAGCGGCTAATGAGACCGCAAGAAAATCCGACGGCTTCGGTTTTTCAAAGGCAGCGGCGGGGGCGGTCATTGCGGCTTCCAACGCCCTTGAAACCGCCGACGCGCTGGACGGCTTAAGAGTAAGGCTTTCCGGAAGGGCAAATGAGCTGGAAGCGGAGATCGCAACCGACGCCAAAAGAGGCGCCGATACTTCCGCCAAACAAGCTGAGCTGGACAAAGTGAAAAAGGGTGTACAAAATTCCGCTTCCGCTGCCGCAAGCGTTTTGAACGAAGCGGACGGAGAGCTTAAAAACGCCGCCGAGATCGACGAAAAGAGCGAAGATATCAAGGAAAAAGAAAATAACGATGATGAAAAGGATATCAGAACCGACGGAATGTACGATAAAGACGGAAACAGGGTAGAGGAAAACGGCGAAAACGCGGAAAGAGAGTATGAGGACAAGGCGTAATACTATAGCAATCCAAGAAAAGAATAAATAAGCGGCGAAGCCGCAACTGTCTTTTTCGCTTCCTTTTTGGACGCCAAAAAGGAAGTTGGGTCCGGGGCAAAGCCCCGAATACGCAGCGTAATAACATAAAAAAGCATTATTATAAGTATAATTGCGTAAATTCAATAGCCGGGAGGTGTTTATATGGCAATAAACGGTTTGGGAATAAATTATGATCCATATAAATATTTTAAGAAAACACAGTCGGAAAAAACCGAAAAAACCGATGAAGAGAACCCCGACAAAGCGCCTTCAAAACTTCCCCCAAAAGAAACAAACGGGCTTTCAGAAGCAGAGAACAAAACGGGAGAGCTGAAATTTAACAATAAAGACGAGCTTATGACTTATCTTAAGCGCAATTACAAGACCGTGGCAAAGGGAATGACTCAGATATCAGGCAGTTATCTTAATAAATGTCTGAAAGACCCGAATGAACTTGAAAAGCTGTTTGAAAATCTCGAAGCGGCGGATAAAATGGCGGAGGACAACGAGGAGAACCTTGAGGGTTATCAGGGTATGCAGATAAAGATCGACGAAAACGGCGAAATAACTTCCGAAACCTATGGCGGCAAAGTAGCGGTTAACGAAGGCAAGCGCTTAAGGCAGATAGCCGCCGCGAAAAATCCCGCTCAGATTCAGATGGTTCTCAGTATGCTCAACAAGGATATGTCCGACGTTAAAAAGGGACGCGAAATGAATATGTGCGACGATGATGAAATAGCCAAGGTGGAAGCGCTTATACAGCAGGCGCAGCAGAGATCGATGCAGATACAGGCTGAAAATAACGGCAGCGAAGCTAAAAAAGAGGAAAACGAAAATGATATGTCGTTTTATACCACTTTGTTGATGTAGTTATAGTTTCCCAATATATGAAAGAAAGGCAGATGTAATATGATAGCTAAAACCGCAGGAAATCTTATCGGGGCAAACGTCACTATGAACGTGATACGAACCCCCTTGAAGGTGTATAAGGAAGCCCGCGCAAGAGGCGATGAGTCCACTATGAAAAGGGCTATGGGATATGTGGAAGACTTTAACGAGAACGCATGGGAATATAAGGCAAAGGCAGACGAAGCCTTGAAGCAGGAGGCGGTTGAAGCCAAGGAAAAGGAACGTCTCGAACGGGAAGAACTTGCGGAGCGCATCAAGGAAAACCACACGGAAACCGAAGAAAGACTGGAAGAAGCAAGCAAGCCTCCAGTTTCCACATCTGTTCCCGAAAATTCTTCCGAAATCGGGGAGGAAACCGATTCGGACGGCGCCGATCCTAAAATTGAACTTAGCGCCGAACATACCGACGCCGAGCAAATTAAGGGCGCTTCTGATTCTCCCGTAACTTATACGAAAACAGGTAAAACCGTTCCCGCAAATACCGAAATTAAGTTTTCGGTAACGGTCTGACATTTTTATGACTATCTCTTTTTTCTTTATCTCTCACCAATAAATCAATAGCAGGCTTTCCGTGTGTTTTAAACAGAAAGCCTGCTATTGATTTATTTATAGCAATCCGCAAAAAGAATAATACCAATCCCATTTTGAACTGACGTAATACCCACAGTTCAAAATGGGATTAGTATAACACTCAACTTGTTAATCAGTAAGCTTTTATATTATTACGTTGAGCATTCGGGGCTTTGCCCCGGATCCCACTTCCTTTTTGGTGTCCAAAAAGGAAGCGAAAAAAACAGGTGCGGCTTCGCCGCTATTTATTCTTTTCTTGGATTGCTATAATTTATATAATGTCCCCTTGTTTGCTTTGATTTCGCTTTATTTTTCTTGAGGTGGTTTTCTCAAACTCCTCTTTTCTTATCCTGATCCTGCGGATATTTTTTGAGGAAGGCAAGGTCTTATTTATTTCGGCAACTTTTTTCTTTATCTCCGCCGCCGCTTCTTCAGCTGTTTTGTCCTTGTAAAGCTCTCCGCCCAAAAACAGCTCTAAAGTCAATATCTCGTCTTCAGGATATACAAGCAGTTCCTGAGCGATCTGAGCGGCTTCCGCCTTGTTTTCCAGCTCTTCGGGGGAAACATTTTCGCCGTTGGAGAGAATTATAAGGTTTTTCTTTCTTCCCGTTATGTAAAGACGGCCGTATTCGTCGGTATATCCTAAGTCGCCCGTGTACAGCCAGCCGTCCTTAATGGTTTCTTCGGTTTCCTTCTCGTCCTTGTAATACCCCTGCATTACCGAAGGGCTTTTTACCGTTATCTCGCCGTCAACTATCCTTACCTCACAGCCCCGCACTATTTTTCCCACGTCGCCGTTTGACTTGCGGGACAGGTCTCCGGAGGTTATACGGGGGGAACATTCGGTCATTCCGTAGCCTTGCGCTATTGTTATGCCGAAGCTTTCATATTCCGAAATAAGCTCAGGGCTTAAATAAGCGCCGCCGCTGTAAATTGTTTTCAGTCTGCCTCCGAAAACGCTGTTGGCAATGGCTTGTATGGGAATATCGGGATTTGCTTTGGCGGCATTTTTTATCTGCTTGCATATGGTTGCCGCTATCATCGGCACCATCAGTATTATTGTGGGGGCGAAAAGCTTTAAATTCTGCGCGACCTTCATAAGCGAATCGTTTACGCATACGGCGGTGCCGTAACGCAATGACAAGAGGATATCGCAGGTAAAGCAGTATACGTGATGGATAGGCAGCATTGTCAGCAAAACGTCCTCTTCGGTGCTTTCATTGTCACAGCAAAAGGCATTGTCCATAAAGTTTCCGTGGGAAAGCATAACTCCCTTTGCTTTCCCCGTGGTACCCGATGTAAACAGTATCGCCGCCAATGTGTTTTCGTCGGGAAGCTCTTCTTCCGACATAATCAAAGGCTCGTATTTTTCAAGGGCCGCTCCTACGGTAAGACCGTTTTCTGTTTCTCCCGAAAGCGCCACAAACATTTTCATCGAGGGACAGGCCTCTTGTATGACGGGAATCGCCTGTTCATACCTTTTGTCATAGAACAGCACGTCCGCGTCCGATCTTGTGAGCAGCTCGCATATATCGTTTACGGACAAAAGCGCGTCTATCGGGATCCCTACGTTTCCTCCGCACATAGCGCCTATATGGCTCATAAGATAATATCCGCTTGTGGGGCCGATCACCGCCGAGTGCACCCTTTTTCCGAAGCTGTCCTTTAAAAAGGCGGCTATTTTAAGGGCGCCCGAGTAAAATTCGCCGAAGGTGATTTCGTTTATGCCGGAAGCCGTTTTTTCTTTTATAAAAATGTTGTTTTCAAACTTATCCCGCGCCGTTTTTACCAGATCAAACAGTGTTTTCATATTGTCAATGTTCCTTTCTCAGCTTCTCTATATATTTAATAGCGTCTTTTACGGTGGAAAGCCCCATTATTTCCTCTTCGTCAACATGAATGTTGTATTTTTCTTCGATCTCGCCGAGAAGGCACATAAAATCAAAGGAATTAAAGCCGAGATCGTTTATAAACTCCGATTCGGGCGTTATTGTTTCGGGATCGACCTCTATATAATTGCACATCATTTCTTTAAGCTCTTCAAACATATTGCTGATCCGCCTTTCCTGATTTGTTTTTTTGTTTTTTTAATTTTATTATATCATTTCAAGTATCTGTCCGATAGATCTTGATTTATCCTCGATCCCTCTGAACAGAACGCGGCAGTAGTAGTAATATAAAAATTCCATCTCGCTGTCGCTTACCACATCTTTTTTGTACTCAAAGTTAAAGTTCAGTCCGTTGTCCTCCGGACGGTGCATTACGGTAAGATAGAGCGGCTGAGCCGCAACCCCGTTGGAATACCAGAAAGTCTTGTAGTCTATATCGGGCATTTCGGTGTTCTTTTCCCGCAGGGTAAGCGGCTGATAGGTGAGCGAAATACTCTCATAGCTGGCGCCGGGAGTAAATTTGCGGTATTTCGCGCGTTTCATCGTAAGCTCTATCGGGTCGTAGTTCGCGTGGCGGAATATCTTATTCTGCTCCGCCTGAATGGTTCTTATGCCGTCAATAAAGGTCTGTTCAGGTTCAAGGATTGTGCGCAGAGGGAAAAAGTGTATTCTTGTGCCGCCGCTGTGCTTTTCAAGAAGAGTGCCTCGGCGCGCTACGTTCGTTTTTACCGAAACGTCCTTTTCGTCGTTGTTGAATTTTGAAAGCACGGTGCGAAGTCCCATAAGCAAAAGGCTCGCCATTGAAACCTTATTTTCCGCACAGAAGTCCAGCAGTCTTGCGGAAGGCTCCGCTTCCAGATGATAAACGGAAATGGCGGCGTCGAGAGTGTTCGAAGTAATTACCGCGCTTCTGAGTTCGGGATTTCCGCTTTCGCGGCGCTGGGTGATCAGCCTTCCCGGTCCGGTAAAATCGGTATACATGGGTTCGTCGCCCTCTATCTGTAATTTCCAGAATTCCTCGTCTTTTATATGGGAAGGGTTATTCTTTTTTTCATATTCCAGATCGTGTTCAACGGCTTTTATATAAGATTGGAGCGGCTTGGGCTGCGGATAATTGTAAGCCTTGGCGCAGTACAGCTCCAATACTCTTTTATTAAACTCTATTATCGAGCTTGAATCCATCGTCATATGATCCACTTTAAGGTATATGCCGTTGTAGCCGCCCGGATATTTTATCATAACCACGCGGTTCATAGCCGAGTTAAAGCGTTCCAAAGGCTTATGCGTCCATTTAGTCATTTCCTCGTGGGCGTCTTTCTCGCTCCAGCCCGAAAAATCAAAAAATCCGATTTCTCTTTCGTCAAAGGGGATAACGTATTGATATACCGCGCCGTCCTCGTCCTGTATAAAACGAAGGCGCATTGAGTCAAAGTCGGCGATCGCTTCCTGTACCGACTGTTTAAGTATGTCAAAGTCAACGTCCTGCTTGATGTAAAGTCCGGTTCCTATGTTTAATACCTGCGGTTTGGCAAATTTTATGGTATAGAAATGAAGTCTTTGCGCGGCAGTCAGGGGATAGCATTTCATGACCGTGCCGTTAATTGTAAATTCTTTCATTTTACATCAACCTTTCTGTGTTTTTCGACCGACAGTCGAAAAATGTTTAAAATTATGCGAGCATTGGTGCCGCTCAATCGAAGTATTTATCCAAAAACTCCGTAACCTTTTCTTTATAAAGCTCGGTGTTTTCATACATGGAAGCCGCGTGACCCGCGTTCTCCATGATAAACATTTCTTTTTCTCCCGTACAGGCTTTGTAGTTTTCTTCCGTCATATAAGCGGGCACAAATTTATCCTCTTTCCCGTGAATGAACAGAATTGGGCATACGCCTTTTTTTACCGCGTCAAGAGTTGAACAGTCCCTGAATCCGTATCCCGCTTTTTTGCGGCAAAGTCTGTCGTTAATGTCCATTATAGGGTGGGGCGGCAGATGATAGTCTCTTTTCAGAATGTGTTTAAAAACCTCGTAAGGTGAAGTAAAGGCGCAGTCGGCGATTACCGCCTTAACATTTTTCGGAAAATTTTCCAGACCGCTCGCCATAAGCACGGTAGAAGCTCCCATTGAAACGCCGAACAGCGCTATTTCCTCATCGGCTCCCGAACGTCCCCTTACGTAATCTATCCACTTAAGACAGTCGAACCTATCAAGTATCCCAAAGCCCACATAATCGCCCTCGCTCTTTCCATGGGCTCTCTGGTCAACTATAAGAGCGTTCCAGTTTCTTTCAAGAAAATACTCCGCCATAGCCGGGCAGTCGTTCATACCGCAGCTTGTGTAGCCGTGAACCAATATGGCGGTGCGGCCGGAGGGCTTTTCCGAAGGAAAATAATCTCCGTAAAGGTTAAGGCCGTCCCTTGTTCTTACGGTGACCTGTTCCGATTTCCTTTGGAGCAGCTTATCCCTTTCCCGGTGAATTATTTTTATGTACTCTTCCCATTTTTCTCCGTCCGCCATTTCGCTTACGTCCACGCGGACCTCTTTTTGACGCGGAATAACGCGGTTAAACAATACCCTCGCGCCGATAAAACACGCCGAAGCTCCCGCCGCCAATACTCCTCCCGCGGCGGCCGCTGCAATTAAAGCGGGTAACATGTTATCCCCCCCTTTTTTGATTTTCGACCGACGGTCGAATAATTTAACTATATATTAGCACTTTTATCTTCAAAGGTCAAGTGCGTTTTTATACAAAACGTTGAAATTACCGCAAATTTGTGATACAATACAAATAAGAACAAAAAAAACATATTTCAACTGTGAATTATTCGGAAAGAGAAGGAGAAAGGACAACAGATAATGAAGCAGGACAAGCGTGAGCTTATATATGACGCTCTTGAAAGACTTATGTGCAGAGTGCCTTTTAAGGATATATCGGTGGAGTCAATAGCCCGCGAGGCGAATGTGGGAAAAGGAAGCATTTATTATTATTTTGAAAGCAAGGACGAAATACTGGACCGTCTTATAGAACGCAGTTTCCGAAGAGCCATAAGGGAGTATCTTGACTGCATAAATTACGAACAGACCGCCTTGGGGCGAATAAAGCAGCTTTTCCGAAGCGTTCTGAAAAAAGACTTCGCCGACAGCCGCCGCAATTTAATTATAACCCTTCATTTAAGCGACGACCTGACGCTTCACAATAAGCTTAAGGAGGTGGCAGTGCAGGAGCTTGCCCCTGTTCTTACGGTGCTTCTGGAGCAGGGGCTTGAGGAAGGTTCCATTAAGGTTTAATATCCAAAAGAAAGCTCGGTAATAATAGTCGCCGCCCTTACCGTATTTTTAGACAATTCA
>CANDLP010000084.1 GCA_947385505.1 uncultured Clostridia bacterium | reverse complement strand
AGGAGAAGATTATGAAATTCAGAAACGACCAACACCGCAGTACCTTTTTAAAAGAAGCGAAAAACCAAAGCCTCAAAAATCACAAGATGATTGCCGCCTTGTATTTGCTGACAGCAGATACCAAGCTGTGGGACGCCGCGAAGAATTCTGTAAAAAGGGACGATATTGTTTTTGAAAATATCCGGCTGAAAAGCGGCAGTGAAATTGTATATACGCTTTACTGCGCCGCTAAAGACCTGTATAACGGCAGCAGGCAGCTTTCGATTGACGATATAGCTGACAGTGTGTTGATCAAAAAAAATATTCACTTTAATCTGCAATGCTAATCAAGAGAAAAGGACTTGCGGCGGTAATTTCAGCAAAAAATTTCGATTGCGTTAATGATGAGGAATAGGACTTATATATGTATGCGGCAGAGCTTTCTGTAACATAAAATTTTAAGAATCAGGATATATATGATAATTTACGATGTTCAAGTAAATCATCTTAACAACCCCTTAGGCCACCTCATGAGCAGAATTTGTTTTTCATGGAAGGTAAAGGAGTGCAGAGGAAAACGGCAAAAATGCGCAAGAGTAATGATTTCCCTGGACGAGAATATGGAAAAAGTTATTTTTGACAGCGGCTTTGATGAAACAGCAAATTCGCTTTCTTATGAAATCGGCTTTGATTTGCTTCCGAAAACAAGATACTATTATACTGTCACAGTCTGCACCGACGCAGACGAAACAGCTGTAAGCAACGTACATTGGTTTGAAACCGCCAAGCGCGGCGAATCGTGGCTGGCAAGCTGGATAACCTGCGATAACGATGAAAAAAGACACCCGATTTTCTCAAAGGAAATTTTGCCCTCTAAGCCCGTAAGCAAAGCAAGACTGTACATATGCGGACTCGGATTGTATGAGGCGTATTTTAACGGCAAAAAGATAGGCGGAGAATACCTCACGCCCTATTGCAGCAATTATAACAAATGGGTACAGTACCAGACCTATGATATTACGGAATCACTTCAAAAAGGCGGCACACTGTCGGTTCTCTTGGGAAACGGCTGGTATAAAGGACGTTTCGGCTTTGACGCTCATGAGGACAATGGCTTCTACGGGAACGATTGGAAGCTTATTGCTGAGGTCGTACTCACTTACTCCGACGGAGCGGAGGAAATTATCGGCACAGATGAAAGTTGGACTGTCACAAGGAGCAATATCACTTTTTCAAATTTTTATGACGGCGAACACCGAGATGATACTCTCCCTGTTTTATTGCCCGAAAAAGCAATTTTATGTGACGCACCTGAGGGAAAGCTTACCGAAAGATTAAGCACACCTGTCACAGTTCACGAGGAAATGAAACCTGTGGAGCTGCTGCATACGCCTAAAGACGAAGCGGTACTGGATATGGGACAAGAATTTGCAGGCATATTCCGATTGAAGGTTGACGTTCCAAAAGGCGTCGAGGTAGTGATAAAGACAGGAGAGGTTCTGCAAAACAGCTGCTTTTACAATGATAATCTTCGCACGGCAAAATCGGAGTACAGGTATATTTCAAATGGCGCTCCAACGGTTATAGAACCGCATTTCACTTATTACGGATACAGATATGTTAAAATAGAAGGCATACCCGATTTGAAAAAAGAGGATTTTACAGGAATAACTCTGTACAGTGACATTCCCCAAAGAGGCGACATCGAAACGGGCAGCAGCCTTGTGAACAAACTCATTTCCAATGTGCGCTGGGGACTTAAATCTAATTTTCTTGATGTTCCCACCGACTGTCCGCAGCGTGATGAGAGAATGGGCTGGACGGGGGACGCGCAGGTGTTTTCATCTACCGCCCTGTATTTGCAGGACGCATACGCTTTTTACGCAAAATATCTGTACGATATGTATCAGGAGCAATTATCCCTTGGCGGCAAGGTGCCTGATGTTGTCCCCTCATTCGGTTATGAAACCTGTGCTTGTGTATGGGGTGACGCTGCCTGTATTATTCCGTGGAATCTCTATAAATTTTACGGGGATATAAGCATTTTAAAGGATCAGTTTGAAAGCATGAAGGCTTGGGTAGATTACGTAAGGCAGATTGACGGAAACGGGCATGAATGGGGCAAGCGTTTCCATTATGGTGATTGGCTTGCTTTAGATAATCCTTCGGGAGGAGCAGATCAGGTGCTCGGCGGCACGGATGAGGAATTTATCGCCAACATTTACTATGCGGCAAGCGCCGATATTACGGCGAAAACCGCACGGCTGTTGGGAAAAGAAAAAGAGGCTGAAGAATACGGGGCGCTTTCTGAAAAGCAGTTTGAATATGTGAAAAAAGAATATTACAGCGTGACAGGACGCTGCTGCATAAAAACTCAGACCGCTTTGCTGCTCACCTTAAAATACCATTTATCGGAAAATAAGGATTTAATCAGAAAGCAGCTTCGCAAGCTGTTTTCCGACAATAACAACAAGCTGAATACGGGCTTTGTGGGAACGCCGATGATGTGCGGAATACTTTCGGATAACGGACTTAGCGAGCTTGCGTATAAGCTGCTTTTAAACGAAGAATATCCCGGCTGGCTGCACGAAATAAAGCTTGGAGCTACTACGGTGTGGGAGCGCTGGAACAGCCTTGACGAAAACGGAAACATTTCAAGCACAGGTATGAACAGTCTTGATCATTATTCCTACGGCGCGGTGGTTCAGTGGATATTCGATCACTGCGCGGGAATACAGCAAAAGGAAGCGGGCTTCAAAAAAGCGTTTATTGCCCCCCAATTAAATTATCAGCTTAAATATTTGAAATCTTACTATGATTCTCCCGCTGGAAAATATACCTCCGAATGGGGCGTAACGGACAAAGAACACGTGCATTTCGTCTTTTCCGTGCCTTTCGACTGTGAAGCGGAAATCGTTCTGCCGTATATTTCGGAGCTGGAGCTTGAAGGACTTGCAGAAAAGCTGCATGGGAAAACAGAAAACGGTCATTTAACCGTCGGTGCGGGAGAATATGATTTTTCCTATGAAACGGTAAAACCGATAAAGCCTGAATATAGCTGTGCAAACACCTCCGTTAATGAACTGATGGGCATTAAGGGAGTGCGTGAGGCGATAAGCGGCATTGTCATTCTTGAAACGCTTCCAAAACAGTATTTGGATTATTCCTTAATGGAGATAAATAAACAGTTCGGCGGAAACCTTACTGATGATCAGCTTAAAGAAATTGATAAAATACTTTTGAATTTCTGAACGGGGGTTGAAAATATGGATATAGAAAAGCTTTTACAAGAGCTTACGGTTGAAGAAAAGGCTTTGCTGTGCGCGGGACGGGATTTCTGGAAAACGGCTGAAATTAAGCGTCTCGGAATAGATAGTGTTATGATGTGTGACGGTCCTCACGGGTTGAGAAAGAAAATCGGCGACGGCGATCATTTGGGAATAAACGACAGTATCTCAACCGTCTGCTTTCCCTCCGCCTGTGCCGCTGCGGCATCCTTTGATACGGAGCTTATGACGAAAATAGGAGAAACACTCGGAGAAGAATGTCAGGCGGAAAATATAGCAATGCTGTTAGGTCCAGGTGTAAATATAAAGCGCAGTCCGCTGTGCGGAAGGAACTTTGAGTATTATTCTGAGGATCCGTTTTTGGCTGGACAGATTGGCGCGGCGTATGTTAAGGGCCTTCAAAGCAAGGGAGTTGCCGCTTGTGTAAAGCACTTTGCCGCAAATAATCAGGAAACGCTGAGAATGACAAGCGATTCCGTTGTCGATGAAAGAACACTTCATGAGATTTACCTTGCGCCTTTTGAAGAAATTGTCAAATCGGCAAAACCGAAAAGCATAATGTGCTCATACAACCGTATAAACGGGGTGTTTGCCTCGGAAGACAAAAAGCTGCTTACTGATATATTGCGTGAAAAGTGGGGGTTTGAAGGATTTGTTGTAACCGATTGGGGCGCGGGAAAAAATCCCGTTGAGGGAATAAAAAGCGGTCTTGATCTGATAATGCCGGGAAAGGCAGCCTCAAAGGTTCAGAAAATAATAACTGCGGTAAATAAAGGGGAACTTTCCGAAACGGAACTTGATGTTACTGTCGGACGAATTTTAAAATTTATTAACGATGCTTGTACCAAAAAAACAGTCGGTGTTAAAAAAGATCTCGAAAAAGAATACAGAGTTGCCGAACAAGCCGCCTGTGAATGTGCGGTGTTGCTGAAAAATGAACATAATACGCTCCCGCTTGACAAAAATAAAACAGCGGCATTTATTGGAGAATTTGCAAAAAAACCGCGTTATCAGGGCGGTGGTTCAAGTCATATTCACAGCTGTAAAACATCAAACGCTATTGACGCTGCTAAGGAGTTTAAGGTTGTTTATGCAAGGGGTTATGATTTCCGACAGAAAATTACAGATGAAACTCTTTTAAATGAGGCTGTAGAAACAGCAAAAAAAGCGGATTACGCCGTAGTTTTTGCGGGACTTCCCAACGCTTTTGAAGCAGAGGGGGCGGACAGAAGCAGCTTAGATATTCCCGAAAATCAAAATAGACTCATTGAAGAGGTTGCGGCGATCAATAAAAATACAGTGGTGGTCCTTTACAGCGGTTCTCCTGTTGTCATGCCATGGATAAACAAAGTGAGTGCTGTTATGGAAATGTATCTGGCAGGTGACGGTGTGGGGGAAGCGACTGTGAAATTACTTTATGGTGACGCGAATCCGTGCGGCAAGCTTCCCGAAACCTTTCCTTGCCGTCTTGAAAATAATCCGAGTTATCTTAATTTCCCAGGCGAGAGAGGACGTGTGGAATATCGAGAGGGCGTTTTTGTAGGTTACAGATGGTACGACAAACGAAAAATGAATGTACTTTTTCCCTTTGGGCACGGGCTAAGCTATACAAGCTTTAAATACGGCAATTTACAAATTGACAAAAACACCGTTACCGATCGGGAAAATCTTGAAGTAACAGTAAGCGTGACAAACACAGGAGAACTTGCGGGCAAAGAGGTCGTTCAGCTTTATGTGAAAAATCCGGTTTGCAGGGTAAACCGTCCTATACGTGAATTAAGAGCATTCAAAAAAATCAATCTGGAACCCGGAGAAACGAAAACTATAGCATTCATACTTGACAGCAAAGCCTTTGCGTATTATGAACCTCTTATTTCCGATTGGTTTGTGGAAAGCGGAAAATATACGATTGAAGTCGGTTCATCAAGCAGGGATATCCGTCAAAGCACAGAAGTCGCCGTTGAAGGAACAACAGAGATTCCCATTCTGTTTGATCTTAATTCTACAATAGGGGAAATTCTGTCTGTTAAAAAAGGACAAATGATAATGGCCCCGCTGCTGCAAAAACCGGAAAATGAGAAAAACGAAGAACATCTTGGCAAAGGAAGTGAAAAAACGGCAGAAAATATGATGCTTGAAATGCCGTTGAGTGCGCTGTCGAGCTTTGGCAGAGCAACAGAGGAACAGCTTTGCAAATTGATTTATCAGCTTAATTCATAATAGTAAAGGAATAATTGTTATGAAAAACACATTTTTGATAGGCGCTGCTACATCAGCGCATCAGGTAGAGGGAAACAATATAAACAGCGATTGCTGGGCAATGGAGCATATGAAATATACAAGCTATACCGAGCCTTCGGGTGACGCAGTGGATCACTACAATCGCTATGAAGAGGATATATGTCTCTTGGCACAGTCAGGGCTTAACGCCTATCGCTTTTCTATAGAATGGGCGAGAATAGAGCCGCAGGAAGGTCAATTTAACGAGTCGGAAGTTGATCACTATTTGAAGGTTATTAAGTGCTGCAAGGAAAACGGCGTGGAGCCTATCGTAACATTGCATCATTTTTCCAGTCCGAAATGGCTTATCTGCAAGGGCGGCTGGGAGGCTGAAACCACTCCGGCGGATTTTGAGAGATATGTTCGCTTTGTTGTGGAACATATCGGAAAAGAACTTAATTATATCTGTACCATAAACGAGGCTAATATAGGATTACAGATTGCGGCGATAAGTGAACGTTATAAACGGCAAATGACTGCTTTAGCGGAAAAAATGCGGTCGGAGCAGACATCTGATGGGCAAGTGCAGGTGGGAATAAATCTGCAAAAAATGATGGAAAATCAAAAACTTGCAGCTAAAGAAAATCGGAGGATTTTTGGCACTCCTCAGCCTCAGAATTTTGCGGGATCACGTACTCTTAACGGGGATAATTTGATAATGGAAGCGCATAAACGAGCAAAAGCCGCTATCAAGGAAATTGCACCGAACATTAAGGTAGGACTGACACTCTCGCTGCACGATATTCAAGCTGTTTCGGGCGGAGAAGCGCTTGCAGAAAAAGAGTGGGATGATGAGTTTATGCACTATCTTCCCGCAATAAGAGATGATGATTTTTTAGGTATACAAAACTACACACGTTCTCAGATAGGACCAAACGGTATTCTTCCCGTTCCCGACGGCGCAGAGGTGACACAGATGGACTATGAGTTTTATCCGCAGGCGCTTGAGGCGGTTATTCGCAGGGTAGCAAAGGAATTTAAGGGCGAACTTATCGTTACAGAGAACGGAATTGCAACATCGAATGATGAGCGGCGAACAGCATTTATTGATGCCGCAACAGACGGCGTTGCACGTTGTATTACTGATAATATTCCGGTCAAAGGATATCTATATTGGAGTTTGTTTGACAACTTTGAGTGGCAAAAAGGGTATAGTAAGACATTCGGATTGATTGCAGTGGACAGAAACACCATGGAACGCAAGCCAAAAGATAGCTTTTATATGCTTGCGAAAATCTGAAATAAAAAATAAAGGAAAAATAATATGATGTATCTTGCAATAGATATAGGCGCGTCCTCAGGCAGGCACATCGTCGGTTGGTCAGAAAACGGAAAAATAAAAACCGACGAGGTATACCGCTTTTTTAACAGCATTATCGAGAAAGACGGACATCTGCTCTGGGACACCGAAAAGTTGTTAAATAACGTTGTGCAAGGCATAAAAATCGCCTTTGAAAAATACCCGAAAACAGAAAGCCTGTCTATCGACACTTGGGGAGTTGACTACGTCCTTTTAAATGAAAATGAAGCTTTGCCGCCTTGTTATTCCTACCGTGACAACAGAACGGAAAACGCGGTACAAGAAGTACATAAAATTATCCCTTTCTCCGGGCTTTACAGCCGCACAGGCACGCAGTTTCAGCCTTTCACCACCGTATATCAACTGTACGCCGACAAGCTTTCGGGACGGCTCGACAAAGCAACAGATTTTCTGATGATTCCAGAATATTTAATGTGGCGGCTAACGGGCGTAAAATCCCACGAATACACAAACGCCACAACTACAGGGCTTGTAAACGCTGAAAGCGGAATTTTCGATAGAGGGATTGTCAAAAAATTAGGATTTCCCGAAAATCTGTTTACAAAATTATCCTATCCGGGTACGGTTTTGGGGGCAATGAAGCAGGAAATTTCCGAAAAGGTGAACGGAAACTGCAATGTGGTGCTTTGCGCAACCCATGACACGGCTTCGGCGGTGGAGGGCATTCCCATGGAGGGAAATCAGCCCTACATTTCCTCGGGTACTTGGTCGCTTTTGGGCGTAAAAACCATGTCCCCCATAACAAGCAAAGCTTGTAAAAAAGCGAACTATTCCAATGAAGGCGGCGTTGGCTATAACCGTTTTCAGAAAAATATTATGGGAATGTGGCTTGTGAATAATCTGAAAAAGGAATTATGTCCCGATAAGCCTTTTGATGAAATTGTTGCCGAAGCGGAGAAAAGCGACTGTGATATAATTCTTGACGCTAACGCCAATGAATTTTTATCTCCAAAAAGCATGAAAGATGCGTTTGATAAAGCCGCGGAGGGAAAGCTGAAATCAGTGGGCGATTACTTCCGCTGCGCTTATTTAAGCCTTGCGGACAGCTACAAGAACGCTCTTGCGGAAATGGAAGGCATCACGAGAGAACATTACGACAAGCTGTATATTGTGGGCGGCGGCGCAAAAAACAAGCTGCTTAACGATATGACGGCGAAGGCGACAGGCAAAGAGGTTATCGCACTGCCAATAGAAGCAACGGCACTTGGAAATCTTAAAATACAAATGGAGGCAGGAAAATGAGTTATCAGGAAGCAAAAAAACGTTATGAAGCAATAGGCGTTGATACGGAAAATGTTATTGAAAAATTAAAAAAAGTCCCCGTTTCTCTCCACTGCTGGCAGGGGGACGATGTGAGGGGTTTTGACACGGATCCCGCAAAACCGCTTACAGGCGGTATTCAGACAACGGGAAATTACCCCGGCAGAGCGAGAACTCCCGATGAGCTTATGTCGGATATTGATATGGTGTTGTCATTATGCCCCGGCACAAAGAAAATCAATCTTCACGCAAGCTATGCGATTTTCGAGGACGGCGAGCGGGCGGATCGTGATAAATTGGAGCCGAAGCAT
>CANDLP010000083.1 GCA_947385505.1 uncultured Clostridia bacterium | reverse complement strand
GGTGTCCAAAAAGGAAGCGAAAAAGACAGGTGCGGCTTCGCCGCTATTTATTCTTCTTTTGGATTGCTATAGTATAAAAATATTTAAAAAATTCTTTTAATCTACTTGACAAATTTATAAGACTATGGTAGTATATAATTAAATTACAAACTACTGTGTTAGTATAGAAAGGAGCCAATTCAATGTTAAATCGTCCCCAAAATAAGCTTTACGATTCGGAATTAAAAATAATGGAGGTTCTCTGGAAAAACGGCGACACAAAAGCTAAGCAGATTGCCGATGTTTTATCCGAAGAGGTGGGCTGGAATATCAATACCACTTACACTCTTATAAAAAGATGTATAAAAAAAGGAGCAATTCAGCGCATTGAACCCAATTTTCTTTGTCACGCGCTTATTCCGAAGGAACAGGTGCAGGAATCGGAAACCGACGAATTGATAAATAAAATATACGACGGTTCCGCCGATAAGCTTTTCGCCGCTCTTTTGGGAAGAAAAAAGCTTTCCGCCGAGCAGATCGAAAAATTAAAGGAAATAGTGGGCGAATTTGAATAAATGTTAGAAAATAGAAAGAGGTGTGAAAATAATGCTTTTTCAGATGTCGGTCTACGGTGCGGTAATTATTATGGTTATTTTTCTTATACGTCCAATAATAAAAAGATTACTTCCGAAAAATATTCTCCTTATACTTTGGGCAGTGGTATTTATAAGGCTTTTGATCCCTTACACACTGATTTCCCCGATAAGCATTTACTCATTATGGGATCGGTCTTTTGAAAGTTCCGCCGTTGAAATATCTTTTCCCTTATCCTCTTCCGAACCGGATATAGATATTTATCCGGATAAAATACCGAATTCTGAAATATCGGAAGACATATCAAATAATTTAATGTTTTCCTCAAACCCGACGGAAGAGAAAAATTCTGTTTTAACTTTGATATATCTGTCTGTTTCCGTTGTTGCCGCGTTGTTTTTTACAATAATTTACCTGCGCTGTTTAAAGGAATTCAAGATTTCTTTGCCGATTAAAAACGATTTTACCGAAAAATGGCTGAATGAACATCCGTTAAGGCGATCCGTTTCAATAAGACAGTCGGACAAAATAAGCTCACCTATTACCTACGGCATTTTACGTCCCGTTGTCTTAATGCCGAAGAGCACTGATTGGAGCTGTGAAAAACGTCTTAACTATGTTTTTCTTCACGAATATGTACATATCCGTCGTTTTAACGCGCTTCTGAAGCTGATATGCACTATTGTCTTATGTATTCATTGGTTTAATCCTGCCGTATGGCTTATGTATTTTTTGTTTAATCGTGATATTGAACTTTCTTGTGATGAAATTACGGTAAAAAAATCGGGTATAGGCGAAAAGGCCGACTACGCACGCACGTTGATAGAAATGGAGGAAAATAAGTTATTTCTCCCGTCTTTTCACAGTGCATTTGTAAGAAATTTCTTAAAAGAAAGGATAATTGCCGTTATGAAAATTAAAAAAACCGCTTTTCCCGCCGTTATTTCGGGAGCGGTATTAACCTTTGCTTTAATATCAGTATTTGCTTTTGTTTCACCTGATAAATTTTATTCGGAAGATAAAGCGTTCGAAATAAGCTCTGAAAATACAGGCAAAAGCTTTACAAATATCGAACTCCCTTTTACCGAAAACAACATAAAACCCAACGATGAGACGTATGCGGTTTATGAACCATTTGGCCTTACGATAAATCCGATATCGGGAAAGCTGTATTACAATGAAAAACCGGTACGGCGTTTTGATGATAAAATATCCAATGGATTTTTCGGTGTAAAAGCCGTTGGGTATTTTGAAAAAGACGGAGTAACGGATATAAAAGCTGTAAGAGAAAACAATGTGCTTATTGGTCTGGAGATTATTTCAGATGAATCATTCGGCGGGGAAAATAACGATTTTTATCAACGGGAGAACGATATGCCGGAAATGTTTTCGGCGTATTCGGAATACGGGCTTAACTATAATAAAGAAGAAACAGCGTTCTATTATGATGGCAACCGTGTCAGACTCTTTTGGGACAGTCTTAATTCATTTTCTTCTCCCTCTTTAAGTGAAAATCCTTTTCTTTCAAAAATCAGCAACTGGGACGAAAAAGGCTCAATTGATATATATGTTGAGAGAAATTATAAAGAAAAGGACGAAAACGGTAACGGTAAAATAATCGGTCTTCGTGCTGCGGAACAAGATGAATTTGATGATAATACGGAGCTTTTCGGTATTTCGGGATATCCTGTTGAAGCTGCAGGATAACTTTATATTGTTTATAATAAAACGGCGGACATTATAAATTTTTATCCGCCGTTTTATTATAATTATTTATTTAAGATTATTCATACTCCGCAAGATATGAGTTGATAGCCCCCTCCTGCTCGGTACGAAGCTGCGTCCAGCTCTTTTGGCTTTCTCCCTGTTCAAAAGCCACATTCGTCAGCATGGTGTCGATAATATTTGTAAGATCATCGTTAAATCCGCTGTAACCTTCGATTATCATATCGTAATTGTCAATATTCTCAAATCTTGTCAAAAAATCAAACTGTTCCTGACTATACTTCTTTTCATTCATAATGCTTTGGTTCATCACTTCCTTCAATTCGGGGTCAACCTGACATTTTCTCATAATGTTGATAAACGCTGCCGCGCCTTCGGGATTGGGCGCTCCGCTGGGTACCATATAGCTGAACGAGTTGGTATTATAGTAATATTTATCCGCTAAAGGATCGCGTGGATAGGGAACAAATTCAAAAGTCTGATTGGGATACTGTTTGCACAAATCGGTGATTTTCCATGTTCCTACGCCAAAAAACGCCATTTTACCATCGACAAATTGTTCGGTCGTACCATCGCCTATTACTGCAAAGTTTTCCTTGCGCAGTTCCATAAGGAAGTCGGCGGCACGGTCAATGGTCGGATTGTTCATATTGTTTATTATCTTTCCGTCTTCAACGGCGATCAAAGGCATTCCTGTACTCAGGAAAATATCGCTGCCCAAGATGCCGTACACACCGCCGATAGCTTCGGGATTCTTTCTTATAAATTCGATCATGATATTCTTGAAGCTGTTCCAATCCCACTCATTTCTATCATACAGCTCTTTGGGATTTTCAATACCGAGAGAATTAAAAAGATCGGCGTCGTAAATCAGACAATTGGGCAACGCACTTATGGTAAAGGGATAAAAATAGTGCTTGCCGTTCCATGAATACCGCTCGATAAGCTCTTTAACTCCTTCTGTCCATTGAGGTTCCGACATATACGGTTTAAAATATTCCGTCATATCCGTGTATACATTTTTGTTCATCATATAAGGGAAGGTAATGTTTTCCTCATCTACCAAATCAGGTGATTGACCGGTGCTTATTTTAGTCTGGAGTTTATCCATCCTGTCGCCCCAAGGCACCGTTTCGTAATCGATAGTGCCGCCATAGGTTTCTTCAAAAAGCTTCACGCCGGGTTTAATATCTCCTGCCATACGCATATCGTAAAATCCCAAGTAAAGGAGATTTGGGTTTTCAAGACTTTTTTCCTCTTCTGTGGTGACAAATTCATCAATATCTACGGGATTATTGTTGTCGTCGTCTAAGGTATTTGAAGTGGTGGCAGCGGCGGAAGTAGTGGTGGAAGAAGGTGTTGATCCGCTGTTATCACAGGCGGTCATTCCCAAAATTATTGCTCCGCACAATAATCACGATAAGATTTTTTTCTTAGCGTTGATTTGCTTTGATCCTTTCATATAAAAGTTTTTGTAATTACTAATCACTAATAGTATTTACCCTGAAAATCCGCTTATGGTAATGTTATAAACAACAGATGTAAAGGGAACTTCCTCTCCGTTTATCTTAAGAGCCAATCTGTATCCTATCCAATCGATATCGGTTTCCGCGGCGAAAATCCCTTTTTCTTCCGAGCCGTAGATAACGTCGCCTATTTCCGCAGGCTTCCAACCGTTGGCAAGACCGTTATCCGAAGCGCTTGCAGGATCAAGCTCCTGCTCCACGGGGATTTCGACAATTCCGTCCGCCGTTTCAAGCGAAAGGGATTTTACAAACACCTTATATTCCGCTTCGGGATCGGTATTTATAAAGCCTATATTAAGTATTTCGCTTTCAGGGGCGAAGGAGGAGGACTTTATAGAGTAATCGCCGTCCTTTGTTATTTCAAGCATCGCGTTAAAGGAAGGACCGGGGTTTTCAGCCTGCGCAGATATTACCATGATCTTATATTCCTGTTCAACGTTTTCAATAGGTTCTTCCGCGCGCTGTGTTTCTTCGCTTTTTGTAAACTGCCAGCTTTCCATGGAAACTCCCTCGGAGAAGACAAAATACACATTATGGTTCCTTCCGTCAAAGGCTGTAAAATCGGTTGATTTTACCTTTGCATAATCCGAGTTGTCAAAATCAATTGAAGCCACGGCAGCGCTTTCTATATCGTCAAGGCGGACTTCGATCCTGCCCTTGCCCTTGACGCTTGCGATAAATTCATCGGCTCCGTAACCGAAGTCCGCGCCCCTTACATAGATCCACGAGCCCTTTGCGTCGCTTTTGACAGCAGTGCTGCTGTCCGAAAGCTGTTCATAGCTTATTTCAGCCGCAGTAAAAATGGTGGCGCCGCTGTTTTCCTTATAAGGATCAAGCAGCTTTATTTGGGATACGCCTTTTCTTGTGGCGGCTGTAATGGGAATATCATATGTTTTTGCGTCCATTGGCAGATAATCCGCCATCATACTGCGGAATCCTGCCGTGCCGCCCGAAAGCTCCTCTAAAAGCATGGTGTGGTGGAAGATATAATTTACGCCCTGATATTCCTGAAAATGGGTGTGGTTGTTGCCCCAGCGCATTCCGGATTGTCCGTCCGCGTTTTCACCCGAATTGTAAAAATACGCGCCTCTGTATTGCCAGCTGTCGGGATCAAGGGGCGTCTTTGTTGTAAGATAAGCCATGCTGCAGGTGGGGGGCTTAGGCATACCTTCATAATCCCAGCCTTCGCCTCTTGTCTGCCAGTCGGTGTTGTATGTATAGTAATAAGTTCCGTCAATGTAGTTCAGTTCGCTTGCTTCAAAGAAATACGGAACGTCTATTGAGACAAATTCACTGTCAAAGGAAAGCATATCTTCGCCCAGCTTTGCAATTTTAGGTATAGTGGAATGAACCGTTTCTCCCGACGCGCCGCCGCCGAAGGTAAGCCAGCCCACACCGTTTTCGTCAATACATACGCCCGGATCAAAGGGGGCGGGGCAGTTTGTCAGACCCGGCATATTCTGGTATACAAGCGGTTTTCCCAGCGGATCACTCCACGGTCCCGTGGGGCTGGTTGATGTAATTACCCCCACGCCCGCGCCGCTGTTGGAAAAGTAAAGGTAAAAATGCGTAAGCCCGTCGTCTTCTACTCTTGAAGCGATCGAGGGCGCCCATGAATTTATAATCCACGGCGCGATTTCTCCTACATTTATTCTGCCGTGATATACCCAGTTTGCCATATCGTCGGTTGAAAAGCATACAAGGCTTTTTATCTGATCATAATCGTTGACCGTATCATTCTCCGCCTGCTGAGTATCGTTGGTTCCGTATACATATATCCTGCCTTCGTATTCCACACTGGTCGGGTCGGCGCAGAACACATTGGGCGAGATCGGATTTGAATTGCGCTCTGTTTTATATACTTTGCCGCTTGTTTCGTCAATAACGGCGCCGTTATTAAGGCTTTCCATAATCTCCTTAATATCCTTTGTTTCTTCTTCGGATTCTGAAACGTCAGTTTTTTCCGTATTCTGTTCAGAATTTTTTTCAGAGTTTTGCGGCATGGTTTCGGAGCCTTTTTCCGCCGTTGTTTCCGTGCCGTTATCGTTATTTGCCGTATCGGAGCAGCCCGCCGCCGTTATAAGCAGACAAGCGGCAAGTACGGACGCAAGGATTTTATTTGTTTTCATTTAAACTCCTTTCACATTACAATCCAGTCTGTAAGAATAATATCTTTATCGGAGAACAAGAAATATATGTCGTGATTTCCCGTTACGGTTCCGGAAAATTCCGCCCTTTGAGAGTTGTTCTCAATTACTGAGACGGTCTTGCCGTTAATATCGTCAAGGCGAACTTCAATCCTTCCGTTACCCTTTGCGTTTACTTTTATTTTATTTGCGCCCTTTTGGAAATCCGCATTTTTTATCATTGTCCAGCCGCCCGCATCAAGAGATTTAACCGACATTTTACCGCTGCCGCAAGGCTCGTATCCGATATCGGCGCAGGTAAATATTTCCGCGCCGCTGTGCAAAACAAAGGGATCAAGGGGGTTAATCTGCTTTACGCCCTCCTTTGTCGGTTTTGTCAAGGGCAGCGATTTTTCCGTATACGGAAGATAATCGACGTCCATGCACCTGAAGCCGCCTGTGGTACCCATAAGCTCCTGTGTGTGCATGGTGTGGTGGAAAATATACTTTATACCTTTGTATTCGGTAAAGTGAGTGTGATTGTTGCACCATTCCATTCCGCTGTCGCCCGCGTTCAGGAAAAATCCGCCGCCGAATTTCCAACTGTCTTGATTAAGGGGATCGCTGCTTGTCATATATCCCATGCTGCATATCGGGGGAGCGGGTATTTTACTTTCGGTCCAGTTATCGCGGCTTTGCCAGTCGGTTGAGTAGGAGTAAACAAAAGTGCCGTTAATATAGTTCAGCTCGCTTGCCTCAAAAAAATACGGCGCATTGATGATTGTAAATTCACTGTCCAGTGAAAGCAAGTCTTTTCCCAGTCTTACGATTTTCGGGATTTTCGTGTAAATCATATCTCCCCGCGGGGGAGTGCCGCCGCCGAAGGAGAGCCAGCCCGTTCCGTTTTCGTCTATCACCGCGCCGGGATCAAAAGGCGCGGGGCAGTTTTCAAGTCCGGGCATATTCTGATAGATAAGGGGCTTTCCGAGAGGATCGCTCCACGGACCCAACGGATTTGTGGCGGTGATTACGCCCACGCCGCAGCCGTTGTTGGAAAAGTACAGATAAAAATGGGTAAGTCCGTCGCTTTCTACCCTTGATATTATCGACGGCGCCCACGAATTCACTATCCACGGGGCTGTTTCTTTGGTGTTGATTATTCCGTGATATTCCCAGTTTGCCATATCGTCGGTTGAAAACACAACAAGGGATTTTATTTTCTCATAGCTGTTCTTTCCGTCTTTTCCCACCCCTTCATATTGCTGGTGGTCGTTTGTGCCGTAAACATAAATCCTGCCTTCGTATTCAATGCAGGTGGGGTCGGCACAGAAAATATTCGGAGAAATGGGGTTAGCCGTATCAGTTGATTTATAAATTTTTTTGCTCGGTTTGATTTCTGTCATAATAATCACCTCTTGAGTAGAGTATACTCTTTTACATTTTTAAAGTCAACAGTAAAAATGCGTTTAGTCCACTTTAAATACGCAAAATCAACTTTTATCCTTGACACGGGCAATAAAATGCTGTATAATTCAAAAAAAGATCAAAAAGAGGTTTGGAAAAAGGGGTGAAAATATGAAGCGCATAGCGGTTATAACGGCAAGAGCTGACTGTAGCGAGCAAAAAGAAATTCTTTCGGGAATTACACGCCGCTGCTTTGATCTGGGCGCGGATATTGCCGTATATTCCAATATCTTTAACCATTGGGTCGAAGATGAGATACTGAATTTTGAAAATGTGATATACGATTTTTTTGAGCCGTCTTATTTCGACGGAGTAATAGTTGCTTCGGAAGCTTTTTTTGACAAAGCGTTATTGAGGTCAATTCTTGAAAAAATAAAAAAATCCCTTGTTCCCGCTGTAATTATCGGCGAAAACATAGAGGGATTTCAATGTATAAACACAAGGGAAGCCGAGGATTTTGAAAAAATCGCGGAACACCTTATCCTTGTCCACGGATTTACCGACATAGATATCCTGACGGGAAACAAAGGGGAACAAGCCGCTGAAAACCGTGTGATCGGCTGTAAAAAAGCCTTTAAAAAATACGGTATACCTTTTAAAAAAAGCAAGCTGCATTACGGAAATTTTTGGACAAACAGCGGCGAAGAGATTGCGCGGAAATATATCAGCGGGGAAATTCCCATGCCTCAGGCGGTGATATGCGCAAACGATCATATGGCATTCGGATTGTGCGACCGACTTACTTCAAGCGGTATCAAGATACCCCAACAGATCACGGTAACCGGGTATGAGTATACCGAAAACCGAATGCTGCACTATCCGATAATTACCACCTATCACCGCGGGCGGTATCGGCTTGGCGCAAACGCCGTGAATATTCTTTTCGGCGAACCTGTCGAGTGTGACAATTCCGACCGTCTTATTAAGGGGAACACCTGCGGCTGCGGCGCTGACGACAATCAGATCAAAAACGAAATAAAAGCGGCGTTAATAGGTCAATACCACAATGAAATGAGCAGCGTGGCACAGTTCGGCAGCGCGCTTACCGCCTGCCGTTCCCTTCGGGAATATATGAACGTGCTTAAAGACTATATGTATCTTCATCACGGCGCGTCG
>CANDLP010000082.1 GCA_947385505.1 uncultured Clostridia bacterium | reverse complement strand
GAAGTCCTCCCACTGCCTTTGTACAAAATCGAAAAAACGGTCTCCGTGCCATTTTCCCGCGCTGCGCTCCCTTAAATCACCGTCGGTCTCTATGGACAGTCCAAGCGTTTTCGCAAGAGGTTCGATAGTTCGGACAGCGCGGACATAGGGACTTGAAATTATGCGGGATATTCCTTTGTCCTTAAGCGTTTCCGAAACTTTTTCGCTGTCCGAAATCCCGTCTTCGGTAAGAGGACGCTCCGCTTCGCCGTGAAAGCTTCTGTCGGATTGTGCGTGCCTTATAAAATATACGTCTGTCATACCGAATCCTTACTGCCTTTTCACCTTCATCATACTTTTCTTACCCTTCTTAACTATCACAAACTCGCCTATCTCAATCATCTCCGCGGGATCGGAAATCTTTCGGTCGTCAACGCTTGCCCCGCCCTGTTGTATAACCGTTCTGGCGTCCCGTTTCGAAGGGCAAAGCCCCGTCTTTACCAAAAGATCGGCAATACAGATCTTTCCGTCTGAAAAATCCTCCAAAGCAAGAGTGAATTCAGGCATATTATCGCTTACGCCGCTTCCTCCGAACAGCGCCTTTGCCGCTTCGAGAGCCTTTTCTCCCTCTTCCTTTCCGTGTACGAGAGAGGTAAGCTCATAAGCCAATATCTCCTTGGCTTTATTAAGCTGACTGCCCTCCCATTTCTCCATTTCTTCTATCTCCTCAACGGGAAGGAAGGTAAGCATTTTCAGGCACTTTATAACGTCCGCGTCCGCCACGTTTCTCCAGTACTGAAAAAACTCAAAAGGAGTCGTCTTTTCGGGATCAAGCCACACCGCGCCTTTTTCCGTTTTTCCCATCTTTTTCCCCTCGCTGTTGAGAAGGAGAGTAATAGTCATGGCGTGAGCGTCTTTGCCTAACTTTTTTCTGATAAGCTCGGTACCGCCCAACATATTAGCCCACTGGTCGTCCCCGCCGAACTGCATATTGCAGCCGTATTTCTGAAACAGCATGTAGAAATCGTAGCTCTGCATTATCATGTAGTTGAATTCAAGGAAGGTAAGCCCTCTTTCCATTCTCTGCTTGTAGCACTCAAAGGTGAGCATTTTATTTACCGAGAAGCAGGCTCCCACCTCTCTCAGCACGTCAACATAGTTAAGATCAAGAAGCCAGTCCGCGTTGTTTACCATTACAGCCTTGCCCTCGGAAAAATCGATAAAGCGGCTCATTTGTTTTTTGAAGCAGGCTATGTTGTGGTCGATATCCTCCTTGGTGAGCATTTTTCTCATGTCGGATTTTCCCGAAGGGTCGCCTATCATTCCCGTGCCGCCGCCCAGAAGGGCAATGGGCTTATTTCCCGCCATTTGGAGCCTTTTCATAAGACAAAGCGCCATAAAATGCCCCACATGAAGGCTGTCGGCGGTAGGGTCAAAGCCGATGTAAAAGGTGGCTTTACCATCGTTTATCATCTTGCTTACCTCTTCCTCATCGGTAACCTGCGCAATTAAACCTCTTCTTACAAGTTCTTCGTATAATTTCATGATTTTTTTCCTTTCCTTTATATTACAGATTTTCCGTCATTACAATTTCGTGGGAAGTAAATCCCGCTTTTTCGTAAAATCGTACCGCATCTTTATTTGCGGCGCTTACCTTAAGCTGTACGCAGCGGCAGCCTTTTTCTTTCGCCTGTTTTCTGATTTCTTCCATAAGCGCGCTGCCTATACCCGAATGTCTTTTCTCTTCTTTTACCCCGAAAAAGTTAATATAACACATTTTATAGGAGTATCTGTCGGGGTAATCAATATCCAAAAGCTTAATTGCCGCATAGGCGTTGATTCCGTTATCGTCGTTTACCCAGATTTCAATGTTTTCCCCAAGCATTGCGGAGCTGATGTTTTCCTCAAAAAAGCTTTGCTCCGGCATTCTGTAGAAATCGGGTTTGATTTTCACATGGTGCGCCACAAGTTCCGAAAAAAGCTCCACAAGCGCATCTTTATCTTTTATATCCGCTTTTCTTATCATAAATATTTTCCCTTTCCGTATTTGTTTTATTATGGAAAATATTCGCCGTAATCCGCGGAATTGTTTTTTAATTCCACTGTTACCACCTTCTCTCAAGATAAAAGATAAAAAATAAAAATCAAAACGCCCTCAATGAGCTTACTCACTGAGGGCGATGTTAATCACGGTACCACCTCAATTTACGGCAAAAAGCCGCCTCAATAAAGCGCGTAACCATTACAGTGAAAATTGCGTAAACCATTATCACAGAATGAAAACAGGCTTTTGAGCTGTAACGGGCCCGCCCGTATCCCGCTGATTCCGGATTCTCCGTTTTTTCACGGGATCGCTCGGAAATGTATTTCACCTGACGCCGCTGACCTTCTCGCACCGACCGAAGGCTCTCTGACAGCATATCGACAGATTACTTTTTTTCCTCAACGCTTTATGGTGTTTTAATCAGTGTACCATAAAACGCCCTCAATGTCAATAGCATAAAATATTTTTGTCATAATTTTAAGATTTTAAGAACAGCTAAGCAATAGTAACCAAAAATATAACCGTTAATGAGCCTACCTTTACCATAAATTACATTGAAAAAATTTTACTAATATGATAAAATGAATATGTATGCTATAACGTATAACGAGAGGAGAAGCGGATAGGAACGTATGTCCATTTTTGATATATTCAAATCGCTTGAAAAAGACAAAAAAGAAAAAAACGGGCTTAATCCTCCCGAATTTATAATAGCGGGATTGGGCAATCCCGGAACACAATACGAAGATACCCGCCACAACTGCGGCTTTATGGCGGTGGAAACACTGACGGAAGGATACGGCTCTGAGCTTAAAAGACTGAAGTTCAAGTCGTTGACCGGCGAGCTTAATATAGGGGGAAAACGCTGTCTGATAATGAAGCCTACCACTTTTATGAATAACAGCGGGGACGCGGTTGAGGAGGCGGCAAGCTTTTATAAAATACCGCCCGAAAATATACTGGTGATATACGACGATATTTCCCTTGACGTAGGAAGAATCAGAATAAGAGAGACGGGAAGCGACGGCGGCCACAACGGCATGAAAAGCATTATTTTAAGGCTTGACAGCGATAATTTTCCCAGAATAAGAATAGGGGTGGGCAAGAAACCCAACAAGGATTATAATCTCGCGGATTGGGTGCTGTCGAGATTTACAAAAGAGGAAGGAGAAAAGCTTGAAACGGCTTTTGGCAATGCTTCAAAGGCGGCGGAGCTGATAGTCGGAGGGAAGATTAAAGAAGCGATGAATTTGTATAATGGGGCGCAATAAAATAACATTGTTTCACCCCTTACTCAAAAACAACTTAAAAAAGGACTTTATAAAATGATCCCAATGATCCCCATCGCACATATACAAAACGATTTTACCGAAAAATTCGGAATCCCGCGTCAAAGCGGGCTTGCCGAACTCCCCTCGCTGATAATATTTGCCCCCGAATATCGGGTAAAAGAAGCCTTCCGCGGTCTTGAGCTATACTCGCACATCTGGCTGATATGGCAGTTTTCCGAAACCGCTGACCAATTTAACGGGAAATGGTCGCCCACAGTCCGTCCCCCAAAGTTAGGCGGAAACAAGAGAATGGGCGTATTTGCCACAAGATCGCCTTTCCGCCCGAATCCCATAGGCCTTTCGGCGGTAAAGCTTCTGAAAGTCGATTATGAAGCCGAAAACGCGCCCGTTCTTCATGTGTCGGGAGCGGATCTTATGAACAATACGCCCATTTACGACATAAAGCCTTATCTTCCCTATGCCGATTCCCACCCGGAGGCTGTGGGCGGTTTCGCTCTGCAAAATAAAAACGGCTCTCTTACCGTGGATTTTCCGAAGGCGTTTCTGGATATGATACCGGAGGACAGACAAAACGGAATTATCTCCGCTTTATCCCACGACCCCCGTCCTTCCTATCAGGACGATCCCAAAAGAGTATACACATTCGGCTTCGGGGGGCTTGAAATAAGCTTTAAGGTTCACCTGCAAAAGCTGACCGTTGTGAATGTTACAGTGATCCGATAAAAACCTTTTTCAGGTTACAAACCGCATTGACACAAACGGTAAATTATGTTAAAATTATATCTGACATAACAGAAAAAGTAACCGAACACAAAGAAGCTTTTTAACGGTTCGCTTCATTATGCTTTTTATTAGAACATGTTCCAATTTCTTAAAAAATTATGAAGGGTTGTGATTTTTTTGGACGCTATCAATACTTCAAGAAAGTACAACGTTCTTATCAACGGAAGGAATATGTCCATTGTAATGGACTTTATTACGCACTCGGAAGCGTATTTCAAATGCCTGAGCACCTCAGACTGCTGGCAGGATGTTTTGGGACATTTTGAACTGTTTAAGCCCGACATCTACCTTTGCTTCGTAGACTCAATATACAGTAAAATATTGACTCAGACCAATGCCTTAAAAGGGGACGCTCTCTATAACGACGCGCCTATTTTCGTGGTGGCGGACGAGGAAACATATGAGGAGCTGGAACAAAATCCGCGCCCCTCTATAAGCGTTGTCATAAAACGCCCCATCTCCACCGACAATCTTATTTTAAGAATGACCATGCACCTTGAACAAAGGGAAAAAGCCGCAAAATTGGAAGCGGAAAAGGAAGCCGAACGGCTTGCCAAGCTTGAAGCCAGAAGAGCGGAAGCGCTCTCTGCGGGGAAAGCGGAAAAAAACGCCTCCCCTGTACCACAGGTAAGAAAGGCGGAAGAAAAAAAGAAAAAGAGCATCTGGGAAAACTGGGAGGAGCCTATTTTTAAGGATCAGAAAAAGCCTGTAAAATTTAAACCTCTTCAGCCCAAGGCCGAAAATAAAACCGACGGCGAAAAGACTGCCGCCGATCAGCCTGTTTCCCAAGTAACACCCGAAGCCCCCGCCGCTAAACCTCAATCGGCACAAGCGCCGCAAACAACACCGCCCGCCAAGGAGAAAAATCCGGGAGCCAAAAAACATATTCTTATCGTAGACGACGACCGTACAGTGCTTAAAATGCTTAAAACCGCCTTAGAGGAAGAATATGACATAACAACCATGGTAAACGGCGTCATGGTGGAAAAGTTCCTTATGGCAAAGGACGTGGATATGGTCATACTGGACTATGAAATGCCCGGGCTCACCGGAGCGGATATTTTCCGTAAGCTTAAGGTCAACGAAAAAACGGAAAAAATACCGGTATGCTTCCTTACGGGAATTTCCGACCGTGAAAAGATAATGGAGGTAATGTCGCTCAGACCTCACAGCTACCTTTTAAAGCCGATAGATATGGATATGCTTAAAGCGGCTATTACCAATCTTACCAATTAACTTTTAAAGCAGCGCCGCACTTTGCGCGCATATTGCCTTAGGGAAAGGGATCGGTCACAGATTATGGATAAGAGCAATGAGGAAAAAAACGAGTTATATTTAACCAATCTTATTGATATAGATATGCTCCAGGGAATTCAGGACGCCTTTGGAGACATGACGGGCATGGCGGTGGTGACCGTGGACGATAAGGGTACGCCGGTAACCGTCCCCACCAACTTTACCGATTTCTGCTGCAAGTACACAAGAGGCTCCGAGGAAGGCCGCCGCCGCTGCGAGGAATGCGATATAAAAGGCGCCGAGCTTCGGCTGAAAACAGGGGAAAATTACTCCCACTACTACTGCCACGCCGGTCTTGTGGACTTCGCCGCCCCCATTATGGCGGGAGACAAAATGATAGGCGGATACATAGGGGGACAAATACTGACCGCTCCCCCGGATTTGGAGAAAATCAGAAAAATTGCCGCCGAAATCGGAGTAGATCCCGACGAATATGTAGAAGCGATGAAAAAGGTTCAGACAGTCAGCGAGGAAAAAGCCGCCAAGGCTTCAAACTTCCTTTGCGTCATCGCTTCCGCCCTGTCGGATATGGTGTATAAGGGATATGTTATACAAAAAAACGCGGTGGAAATAAAAAAAGCCGCCCGTATGAAATCCGACTTTCTCGCCAATATGAGCCACGAGATACGCACCCCCATGAACGCGATTATAGGTATGGCGGATCTTGCCCTCAGAGAGGAAATGTCCCCCGCCGCCAGAGATTTTATACATCAGGTAAAGGCTTCAAGCAAGAATCTGTTGGTAATCATCAACGATATTCTGGATTTCTCGAAAATAGAATCCGGCAAAATGGATATCGTAGAGGTTGAATACGTCCCTCTTTCCCTGGTAAACGATCTTACATGTATCATAAACAGCCGTATAGGGAACAAAGACATAGAATTCACCATGGATATCCCCCCCGATCTTCCCAAAACCCTTTACGGCGACAATATAAGAATACATCAGGTGCTTCTCAATATTCTCACCAACGCCGTGAAATTCACCAATCAAGGTGAAATAAACCTTAAAATGGAAATCGAACGGCTGGACGGCAATATACTTAATATGCGCATAGCCATAAGAGACACAGGCGTGGGCATAAAAGAAAACGACCTTCAGAAGCTTTTCACCTCCTTCCAGCAGGTGGACAGCAAACGCAACCGCAACATAGAAGGCACCGGTCTGGGTCTTGCTATTTCCAAACAGCTCTTACAGCTTATGAACGGTGAAATATCCGTAACAAGCGAGTACGGAAAAGGCTCCACATTTACCATTGAATTGCCCCAGAAAATACTGGACGACGTACCCGCTCTGAGCTTACCCGAAAAGCCAGTTGTTTCGGCGATACTGATAAGCAGTCCGTATGTGAAAAGACAGCTTATAAAAGATCTCAGCCGCATAGGCTCACAATGTATAGATCTTTCGGAAGGAACGGAGCCTTCCGAGCTTAATATCGACTTTTTGTTTGTGGAAAAGGTGTTTTTTTCACAAAGCATTCAGAAGCTGCTTTTAGATAACTCCAATATACACGGAATAGTGCTGTCGGATTACGATAATATCGAATTGGTGGATATCCCCGGTGTGAAAGTGATAAGCAAGCCCGCATATTCCTTAAGCGTTTACAACGCAATGGGTATTACCGACATATTTACGGGCACCGAGGAATCCGATACGGCGGGAGGATTTAACTTTATCGCCCCTGACGCGCATATATTGATAGTCGACGACAACCCCGTTAACCTTACTGTAGCCAAAGGGCTTCTCGAACCCTTGCGTATGCACACCGACACGGCTCCCGGAGCTGCCGAAGCTATAGAAGCCATACATAAAGTTAAATACGACCTTATTTTTATGGATCATATGATGCCGGAAGTTGACGGTATAGAAGCTACCCACATCATACGCCGATTGGTCCCCAGCTACAACGATATACCGATAATCGCCCTGACCGCCAACGCAATAGGCGGAGCAAAGCAAATGTTTATAAAAGAGGGAATGAACGACTTCTGCGCTAAGCCCATTGAAATGAAGGATATTCTCTCAAAGCTGAAAAAATGGCTTCCTAAAGATAAAATACTGCCATTCACCGACGTTTCGGGCGGCTCGGTACAGGATATACCTGAAATACACAGTTCCGACAGCGACGATACCAACGTTGCAAACATAAAGGAATTGGACGTAAGCCGCGCCATATCCCTTTTGGGGAGCGAAAAACTGTACCGCACGGTGCTTAAGGAATATTATTTATCCATTGACAAAAAACGCAGCTCCATTTTGGATCATAAAAACAATGAAAGATGGCGCGACTTTACCATCGAAGTCCACTCTCTCAAAAGCACCTCGAAGCAGATCGGCGCGGATCACCTTTCTTCCTTGGCGGCAGAGCTTGAAAAAGCGGGAAATGAAAAAAACGTGGACTTTATTATGCTCAACACCGAGGAAATGCTTACGGAATACTTAAAGCTTAAGGATATACTTAAGCCTTATTTCCCCGAATGCGGCGAAAACGAAGGTGAAAAACCGCCTCAGACAGCGGACGTGTTTGAGCTGCTGTCGAAAATGCAGGAAGCTTTGGACAACTTCGATACTCTTCAAATAGACGGTGTAGTTGAACAAATGTCCGGCTATACCTTTACCGGAAAACAAAACGAATTTTTCCTTAAGCTTAAACAAGCGGCGGAGGAAAGCGATATCGACGCTCTCTCGGAAATAGTTTCGGCATGGGGAAAGCTTATAGTAGGCTCCGACAGCACCGCCGTAAAAGGTCAGGCTCTTCTGGAAATGCTGGAACGGATACAAAACGCTCTCGACAATTTCGATACCCTTGAAATAGACGAAGTTATAGATAAGATGAGCAAGTTCAACTTCAGCGAAAAGGGAAGGGAGTACTTTAAAAAACTGAGCGCCGCTTCGGATATCTACGATCTGGAACGCTGCAATTCCATAGTGGAAGAATGGAAAAACGCCGCCGAAAAGGCAATGCGGTAATATCGCACAGCCGGTTTTGCATAAGGGCACCTCTAAAAAGTTTATTGGAGAAAGGGATGATCATAAAATGATGAACTCACTTCTGATAGCGGACGACATTGAGATAAACAGATGTATCCTGGCGGAGGCCAGATCGGAAGAGCACACGTCTGAACTCCAGTCACGGAGCGTCAT
>CANDLP010000081.1 GCA_947385505.1 uncultured Clostridia bacterium | reverse complement strand
TCCCTACACGACGCTCTTCCGATCTAGTCGGTTCCCTCATAATCGGGATTGCTGCGAATCTCCTCGATCTCAGCCTTAAACAGGTCGGACATCTGGAATACAAGGTCATAAACAAAACCTATATCCTTCATCTTAGAGGGGTCTTCTCTAATGATGAAAAACATATCCTCTCCTTTATGCGCTAATTTTTGCAGGTTCTCAAAGCCCATCATTGCCGATGAGCCTTTGACGGTGTGCATGATCCTGAAGACCTCGTTAATATCGTCATCTGTAAACTCATTCGCCTGCTCGGTACGCAAAAGAATTTCGTCAAGCTGATCGATAAGTGTGGTGGTCTCAAAGAGATACATATCCACCATGCCTTCCATTCCGGCTTCAACCTTTGCCATTTTTCTGACCTATCCTTTCATTATTTTAGCTTGAAGCGCTCTCCTCTTAGCAAAAAAATTCCGACAATGTCCGCGGGCGGATTTTTTGCGGAAGCCTTTCGCAAAAAAGAAAGAACTCCAAAGAAAAATTTGCTGACAATAAATTTACGCTGTTTTATTGAATTTTTTGCCGATATATGATAAAATGTTTTTTAGAACATTTTATTTCATTATAACATTACGCCATTACGCCGTTTTCCTAAAATCGAAACGGTTCAAATAAGACTGGCGGCTCAATATCTATTATTGAAGAAGCTATTGATATTACGCCGGAAAGGAACTACAATGCCACAGATTCCTCAGATATCAGGACCTCTCAGCGGAGGCAAAACCTTAACATCAACGGGAAGCAACGCCGGTTCGCCCCAAAACGCCGAAGCTTTTTCCATAAACGGGGTTAACGCCGTACAGCGTCCCGCCGGAGTTACCCAGAAGGGCGGAGCGGGAGGAGCCGAAAATCAGGGAGTAAGGGGAGATAACGCCCCTTCGATAGGGATTCCCGCCGCAAAAGACCCCGCAATGGCGGTGGAGACCCTTCACGACGTATTTTCGGGCGATCTTCTCGAAAACGCCAAGCTTAACGGTTACACCGAGCTGGTGGGAGAGATCGACGACCTGACCAAAGCTATTTACATAAATCCCGACAAGCTGCTTAACGAAATTCTGACTCAGGAAAAGGACAACACCGTTTTTGCGGGAAACGAGCTTTTCGACATACTGCGCACAGTGTGCGGCGAATCGGGGGAGGACACCAAAGAACTGGTGGCTAACCTTTTAAAAACTCTGAATTACGCAATGAGCAGGAACGAGATAATTGAAGCGGTAAGATCCAACATCAAATTTTTAGCGGAATATTTCGGCAAAAACACAACATTGTCCAAAAACCTTGCCGCCCTCTATCAGAAATGGATGAGCGGCGATCCCGCGGAAAATTTTGAAAGTCTTAAGAATGAAACCGCAGCGCTTATGCGCACCATTTCGGGAAGCCTTCAAAGCGACTCGCGCACGGAGACCTTAGTGCCTTTGGTCACTCACAATCTTTCACGCTACAACACCAACGAGTACATGATGAAGGAAGCCTTTTCCCAGCTGATGTCTCAGGTGCCGTCGGCTTCCACCCGCGAAGCGCTCAGCAAGGCCTTTACGACCTTCGTGTCCAAGCTGCTCACAAATTCATATAATAATAATACTACAAATACGCCAGAAAATCAAGTATCTAATGAAAATTTTGATGTTTCTGCCGAAAAAGCTTCTATTTTAGCCTACATAAATGCCCTTGCAGAAGGCGAAACAACCGCCTCCGCACAAAATAATGGCAATATTGCACAAAATTTAGCGGCATTTCAAGGTATAAATGCCGAAAATGAAAAAACGCCGGAAAACATTCCCATGAACAGTACCGCCGACCCCCTTCCCGAAACGGAAAAAACAGAAACCTCAATGGGATACCGGGAAAACGAAACAAATCTCAACGGCAGCGGCGGATCCGTATCCGACGAACAAAGAGCGGAGAATTTCAGAAATTCGGTGCCTATATCGGATACAAGAATAAATTACCTTCTGAACAATTACCGAAGCGAGAGCATAACCGCAAAGGACGCGCTGATACAGCTTCTTTCCCTTATTGTTCCGCAAAACGACTCTTTTGCCGCCGAATCAATACGAAACATAGTGGAAAACACCTTAAATACCGACCAGCTTGTGAACTTTCTTAACGATGTTTTAAGGGCGATGCCGGATATGCCGGAGCGACAGACCCTGTACGACGCATTGGAAACGGTTATGGAGGACGTAGTGCAATCCTATGCTCCGGATAGGAACACCGACGTTTCGGCGGAAAAAGCGGCAATACTGGTTTATCTTTCAAAGCTGTCCGGCGGTGCGGAATCGGCGGAAAAGGTGCTTTCCTCAATAGTCAGCGGCGACGACTCCGAAACGGACGAGGAAGCGCGGAACGAAGCCTACAAAAGCTCAGTGCTCCTCAGCGACAGCCGCATAGATTATATACTGAACAATTACCAAAGCAATGTGATCAGCGGAAAGGATGCCATAGACCGTCTTCTGGCTCTTCTTATACCGAGGGACAATCCCGACGCGGCGGAAGTGATGAAAACCGTCGTAAAAGGCACAGACAACCTGTCCGAGTTGGTGGATTTCCTGAACCGTGTTCTTGAAAACACCCCTGACATACCCGAACGTCAGACCCTGTGCGACGCCTTTGAGCATATTGTGGGCGGTATGGCGCAGAATCATGAAATGCTGGCTCAAAAACAATCGGGCTATGAATCCGAAACCATGAAGGCGCTCACCGCCTTTATAGACCGAAATGTAAACCACCCCGCGATAAGAGGAATAGACAACTTTAACGCGTCGAACCTGCTTCAGAGCATGCTTAACGCTCCCGGCGTCTTCACGCCTCTCGCCCATTATATAATACCTATTCAGGTGGAGGACACCCGTGCTTTCGGAGAGCTGTGGGTGGACAATGACAATACCTCCTCAGGAAAAGAAGAAAACGGTGAAAAGAAATACCACCTCTTCCTTACTTTTGATGTGGAAGCTGTGGGGAGGTTCGAGGTAGACGTTTACAGCGCCGGAAAGGAGCTGAATCTTTCGGTGCTGTATCCCAAAAGCTATCGGTACCGCGTGTCAAATCTTACGGATAAGATAACAAAAATTGCGGCGGGAGTAGGATACAATGTGCAGAATTTTAAGACAGGTATATTGTTTAAGCCGCACACTCTTGCGGAAACTTTTCCGAGAATAAAAGAAAACAGAAAGAGTTTTGATGTAAAAGCATAATACCGTGTTTACTTTTTATTTTTCATATGTAAAGGAGATTGACAATGCCAAAACACAAGACCTTCGGAAAATCCGCCGCCGTAGCCCTGAAATACAACCCCGATCTTAACTATGCCCCCATAGTGGTAGCTTCGGGAATGGGCGAGCTGGCAAAAAAAATACTGAATATAGCCGACGAAAACGGAGTTCCCATTTACCGCGACGACAGCGCAGCCGCTTTGCTGGTAATGTTAGGCGCGGGCGAGCATGTGCCCCCCGAATTATATAAGGTAGTTGCGGCAATCTATGCGCAGGTGGTATATGACGCAAACGACCTTAAAAAAATGAGATAAGTGAGGAAAATGCACAAATGGCATCTCTTCTTATTGCAATAATATACATGGCGTTTATAAGCTTAGGGCTTCCCGACTCGCTTTTAGGCTCCGCATGGCCCGTCATGTACGCCGAGCTTAACGTACCTTTGTCCTATATGGGAATTATTTCCATGATAATTGCATTGGGTACAATTTTTTCCAGTCTTGCTTCCGATTTTCTCACTCGGAAATTAGGAGCCGGACTTGTTACCGCCATAAGCGTTTTTATGACGGCCGCGGCTTTGTTCGGCTTTTCAGCCGCCAATTCCTTCACCGCTCTTTGCATTGTTGCGGTTCCTTACGGACTTGGAGCGGGAGCGGTGGACGCGGCGCTTAACAACTATGTTGCGCTGCATTTTTCCTCTAAGCATATGAGCTGGCTCCACTGCTTCTGGGGAGTGGGAGCTTCCGTAAGCCCGTATATAATGGGCATTTGCCTGACGGGCGGATTAGGATGGCAAAAGGGGTATTTTTCGGTATCAATGCTTCAGATATTGCTTACGGTAATATTGTTCTTAAGCTTGCCTTTGTGGAAAAAAAGAAACGATAAAGCCGACAAGCACAACACTAATGTAGTTGGACTGAAGGGAGCTTTTAAAATAAAAGGCGTACCTTTCGTTATGGCGGCCTTTTTTTGCTACTGCGCTCTGGAATCAACCGCGGGACTTTGGGCAAGCAGCTATCTAAGCGAATACAGGGGCACTTCGGAAGAAACCGCCGCTATGTTCGCCTCTCTTTTTTATTTCGGAATCACCGCCGGGCGCTTTGCCTGCGGCTTTATTGCGGAAAAATTCGGCGATAAAAGGCTTATAAGAATAGGGGTATGTACTGCGGCGGCGGGAGTTGCAATGATACTTATGCCCCTTGAAACGGATATTTTCGCTTTAACGGGACTTGTTGTGACCGGAATAGGCTGTGCGCCGATATACCCGTCTATAATCCACTCCACGCCCGATAACTTCGGCAAAGAAAACTCACAGTCTATTATAGGAATACAAATGGCATGCGCTTACACGGGAACTACCCTTATGCCTACCTTTTTCGGTGTGTTGGCGGATAATGCGGGGATATTCCTTTACCCCGTCTATCTTTTAATATTTGCTTTGATTTTGGGGGCAATGTCCGAGCTGCTGAACAAAGCGACTGCAAAAAGACTGTAAAGAGACTGTAACCGAATTGTAAACAAATTGTAACCGTTTTGTAATTGACTTAATATATAAATCGGAGTATTATATAAGCAGTCAGATGAACCGCAATTTATTATAATATACATACTGCTGAATACTGCGGAAAAACGGAAGGAATGGTTATAATATGAAAAAAACAAATAAGATATTGGCGTCTGTACTGGCGGCTTCGCTGCTCTTCTTTACCGCCGCCTGCTCTACCGAAGGGGGAAACGAGGAAACCGCTCCCGAAAGCAATATTCCTCAAATAAGCATAGATCTTTCGGAGTCAGCGCAAACCACGCCTGAAATTACCCCTGCGGAAAGCACGGAACCGATTGAAACCACTCCGGAGTCAACTGAACAGACAGATGCGGAGGAAAGCGCTGAAACATCCGAGGAGAGCACGACGGAGCGTTCCGAAACTTCAATCATAGAAGAAACCACCGCCGAAACTACTGTCGAAACCACCGCAGTTTTGCTGCCCGAACCAGATATAAGCGGAAACGGCAGCGGAATCGCCGAGCTTGCCCTGTCTATGGAAGGAAAGCCGTTTTATTTCGGAGGGGCTGACCCGAATACCGGTTTTGACAACTCCGGACTTATGTACTATGTGCTGAGACAAAACGGCATAGACTGCCCCCGACTCACCAACGAAATAACGGAATGGGGCGAAAAGGTAACGTTTGAAGAACTTCAGCCCGGATATCTGGTGTTTTTTGAGTATGAAGGAAGCGGAAAAGCGGATTTCGGCGGAATATACATAGGCGACGGAATGATGATAGTAAGCACCGACGAAGATCGTCCCGTTTCCAAAACCGACATTACCACAAATTACTATCAAAGAACGTTTCAGTTTGGTATAAAGACGTTTTAAAAAGGAAATATGAATTTACATTTTGTTAAAGCCAAAGGAATTTTATCCTCCACAAACGGAATGAATCTGTACAGAGGCTGTTCCCACGGATGTATTTACTGTGATTCAAGAAGTCTTTGTTATCATGTGGCGGAGGACGGACGGGATTTTGAAGATATCGAAGTCAAAGAAAACGCTTTGGAGCTTCTTGAAACAGCTTTAAAACGCAAAAAGAAAAAGTGTATGATAGGGACGGGCGCAATGACCGATCCCTATATTCCTTTGGAATACAAACTGGGATATACCAGAGGAGCGTTGGAGCTGATAGAAAAATACGGCTTCGGCGTATGCCTTCAAACAAAATCCGATCGTGTGTTAAGGGACATTGATTTGCTTCAAAGGATAAACGAAAATACGAAGGCGGTGGTACAGATGACTCTGACTACCGCAGATGAGAAATTATGTAAGATATTAGAACCTAAGGTATGCGGAACAAAGAAGAGGTTTGAAGCGCTGAAAAAACTTAAAGAAGCGGGTATCCCCGCCGTTGTCTGGTTTTCTCCCATACTGCCCTTTATTAACGATACCGAAGAAAATGTCGCGGGAATACTTGACTACTGTGCTGAAGCGGGAGTGTACGGGGTTATTTGTTTCGGTATGGGGGTTACTTTGAGAACAGGCAATAGGGAGTTTTTCTATAAAAAATTGGACGATCATTTTCCAGGACTCAGAGAGGTTTATGAGAAAACCTTCGGGCTGAGCTATGAAATCAACAGCTTTAATAACGGCGAGCTTATGAGGCTTTTTCATAATAAGTGCAAAAAATACGGATTGGTACATCGGAATAATGAAATTTTCGAGTATATGTATAGATTTGAAGATAAGAAAATGGGAGAACAGCTGAGTTTTTTTGATTTATGCTAATAACCAAAGGTGATCCATTGTTTGGGCAATACCGATCAAGGTAGAGTGCTCCGATTAGGCAAATGGATAGTACGCTTTTGCGTATGATCATGACCTCATACATCAGCAAGAGCAGAGAATTATTTTAGAGCCCTTTAATATTTGAAGTAATTTTGCCGCTTTAAAGGAATTAAATTTTGCCTTGCACAAATTTTCTTTTTGTGATATAATAACCTCAAACAGCGGAAAGAGGAGAAATTTATTTTAATGTTCGAGGTTATTTTATCTTTTTAGCGGAGTCGAATTTTGCTTTGCAAAATTCTCTTTTTGTGATATAATAACCTCAAACAGCGGAAAGAGGAGAAATTTATTTTAATGTTCGAGGTTATTTTATCTTTTTAGCGGAATCGAATTTTGCTTTGTAAAATTCTCTTTTTGTGATATAATAACCTCAAACAGCGGAAAGAGGAGAAGTTTATTTTAATGTTCGAGGTTATTTTATCATTTTAGCGGAATCGAATTTTGCTTTGCAAAATTCTCTTTTTGTGATATAATAACCTCAAACAGTGGAAAAAGGAGAAGTTTATTTTAATGTTATATTATTATTTTGAGGTGGATTCTCCCCTCGCTGAAAAATAAATTTACGGAGGAATGAAAATGAGACTAAAAAAAATAACGGCAATTATGTTAGCTTCGGCGTTCTTATTGGGCGCCGCAGGCTGCGGCGGTGACAATGCCGACAGCGACGGCGGCACAACCACCGCTTCGGCTCAAGAAAACGACACGGAGAACGCCGCCGGTGCAGCTGCAACCAAACAGGAGGAAGAAAACGAAAACAACGGCGAAGGCTCAAAAACTCCCGCCGATATCGGGGTGATATTTGATAACGAAACTCCCCCCACAGTAGGAAGCAATGATGATTTCGCCTATGCCGAAGACTCTGCGGATTCGGTATACTCATTAGGCGGTGCTCTCACCGACAGAATGATAACCCTGTCCGAGCTTAATACGGGAAATCAGGTGAGATTGGCGGGAGCGATGAAAAAGGCGGCGGCTGGGGAAGCCATAACCGTGGCTTATATCGGCGGCTCCATTACGCAAGGCTCCAGCGCGGGAGACAACGACTGTTACGCAAGACTCGTTACAAACTGGTTTGAAGATACCTATCCCGATTCCGCGATTAATTACGTGCGCGCGGGTATCGGCGCCACAGGCTCATACATAGGCGTTCACAGGGTTCAAAGGGACGTGCTTGATAATAATCCCGACATTGTTTTTGTCGAATTTTCCGTAAACGACACCACCGAAGCCACTGTGCGGAATGTCAACAGCTATGACAGTCTTCTGCGCAAAATCTGGAACTCCGAAAGCGCTCCCGCAGTTGTTTGCATAGGCATGACGCAGGACAACGGCACCTCCTTCCAGAATTATCATTACGACATAGCCAAGAGTTATGACCTTCCCTTTATTTCTTACAGAAATGCCATTCTGGAGGTTATAGATAAAGGATATATCAAGTGGACGGATATTTCCGATGACAATATCCACCCCAACACACAGGGCCACAAGGTGCTTACTGACATTATAACCCATTATTTAGCGTCGGTAAACGAAAATAAGGACAATATCACAGGAGACGAAAGCGATTTCTCTACGCCCTATACCAAAGATAAATTCGCCGACGCGCGACTGATCACTCCCGCCAACAGCGACGCTTATGATCCCTCCGAAAAAATTGCTTCCAAACCCGACAATAATTTCGGCAACTTCATAGGCTGCTGGACTGCCAGAGGATCAAAGCTTTTTGACGGTGAAAACACCTGCCTTATTTTTGAAAATGTGGAAGCTAAAAATATAGGTTTGCTGTTCGGTAAGGTTACAGGCGGCGGAACAATACTCGACGTATACATCGACGACGTTCTTGTAAACAGCGTCGATACCCGCTTCCCCGGCGGCTGGGGCAACTACGCGGAGTCAGCCGAGATCGCTTCCTTTGCCGAAAAGGACACTCATACCGTCAAGATTGTTCCTCAGAATATAGAG
>CANDLP010000080.1 GCA_947385505.1 uncultured Clostridia bacterium | reverse complement strand
CCACGTCCGTGCACACTCTTTCCCTACACGACGCTCTTCCGATCTCCATTTTCCATTTACGTTTACCATTTTTATATCTGCCTTTCCAAATAATTTACTTTATAATTTCAGTTTTAGCCTTTTCCAAAGCATCTATAACCTTGTCGCACCAAGAGTCAAACTCGGGGTCTTCAATTTGACATTCCTTATGTTCAAGAACATAATCAATCGTGTTTTTAACGCCTTCCTCAAATCTTATAGAAGGTTTAAAATCAGGTACCGCCCTTTTAAGTTTTCTATTGTCAAATACAACCGAGTTGGACTTATCGCCTGTGAGACTGCCCTTGAAATCATAGCCGCTTACTGCGTCAAGAAATTCCGAAGAAACATAATAGGGTTTAAATTCCACGTTGAGACAGTTGGAAATTGTTTTATAGATTTGATTCCATGTGAGGGTTTCGTCGGAGGTAATCTGGAACGCTTCGCCTATGGCATGAGGATTGCCGAGAAGCCCTATAAAACCCTTTGCGAAATCACGGCTGTCGGTCATTGTCCAAAGGGATGTGCCGTCGCCGTGAATTATTACGGGCTTTCCTTCCATCATACGCTTTACGACCTGCCAGCTTCCGTTATTGCCGTGAACGCCCAAGGGAACGGATTTTTCACAGTATGTGTGGCTGGGACGGACAATAGTTACAGGAAATCCCTTTTCGCGGTACATTTTCATCAAATATTCCTCACACTCTATCTTGTTTCTGGAATATTCCCAGTAAGGATTTGCAAGCGAGGTGCCTTCAGTGATCACATAGTCTGATGGCAGCTTATTGTATGCGGAAGCGGAACTGATGTAAACAAACTGCTTTGTTTTGCCGTTAAACAGGCGATAGTCACGCTCCAACTGCGGTTTAACAAATCCGATAAAGTCGCAGACTGCGTCAAATTCCATACCATTTAGCTTTTCTTCGGCTTCTTTTTCATTGTTTATGTCAGCTTTGATAAAATGAATTTGGGAGGGAAGCGTATCGTTAAAATTACCTCTGTTTAATAGATAAAGCTCGTGATTGAGAGCGGCAAGGCTTTTTGAAATTGCGGTGCTTATTGTTCCCGTGCCGCCGATAAGCAGAATTTTCATATGGTTTTCTCCTTTTTATGCTTGTTGTTTTTTATACTGTTACATAATGATTTTGCTGTCCTTTATCAGATGAATTTCCACCGCGCGGTAATCTCCCCATATATCGTTAAGAAGGAGCCCGCCGTGCATAAGCGCTTTTCCCGTATAAAGTTCCGATCTTCCTTCAATCTTATACAAACTGTCCGGTGAAAGCCCTTTCGCCTTTACGGAAATTCGCTTCATATTAGGTATTTTCCGGAATATCATTCCATGAATAAGCGCTTCCGATTTATCTTCCGATACAAATTCCCAAAGAGCGGTATTTTCCGTCATGGGATCGCTTAAGCGGTAATATTTTCCGTTGTGGATAAGGGGAGCGTATTTTTTGAAACTTTGTATTTGCTGTGAAACCAGTTCTTTTTCATTATCGGAAAGGGAACCGAGGTCAAGCTCATAGCCGAAGCTCCCCGCCATTGCCGTGACGGCTCTTGATTCAAAGGGTGTGATTCTTCCCGTCTGATGATTCGGTACAACGGAAATGTGCGACCCTACCGTCGATATGGGATATATGAAAGAAGTTCCGTACTGTATCTTTGTGCGTTCAAATGCGTCGGTATCATCACTGCACCATATTTGAGGACAATAGTACAACATACCCGCGTCGAAACGTCCCCCTCCTCCGCTGCAGCCTTCAAACAATACATCGGGGAAATCGGTATTCAGCCTTTCAAGAAGCTCATAAAGCCCAAGAACATACCTGTGGGGCAGTTCGCATTGCCGATCTGAAGGGAGCAGCGCCGAATACCAATCGCATATGCTGCGGTTTGCGTCCCATTTTACATATGAAATATCCGCGCTTTTCAGTATTTTGCTGATCGAGTCGTATAAATAATCCAGAACATCCTTTCGGGACATATCCAGAACCAACTGGTAACGTGAGCGCGTCGGTTTTCTGCCGGGAATAGCTATTGCCCAATCGGGGTGAGCACGGTAAAGATCGCTGTCCTCCGATATCATTTCAGGTTCAAACCAAATCCCGAATTTCATACCGAGCTTTTTAACATTTTCCACAAGATCGACTAAACTTCCCTTAAGCTTTTTCTCGTTTACAAACCAGTCCCCCAGCCCCGAACAGTCATTGTCCCGCTTTCCGAACCAACCGTCGTCCAGAACCAGCATATCCACTCCCAATTTTGCCGCTTCCTCGGCGATACGGAGTATTTTGCTCCCGTCAAAATCAAAGTAAGTGGCTTCCCAGTTGTTTATCAGTACAGGCCTCTGCGCAAGCTTATATTTACCTCGGCAGATATTTTCCCTTATAATCTTATGGAAATTCTGGGAAAGGGCGGTTAGACCAACCCCGCTGTATGTTATTACCGCTTCGGGGGTGTAAAAGCTTTCCCCGCTTTTCAGATTCCAGCCGAAAAGGTCGGGATTTATCCCCATTACCGCCCTTGTCTGTTCCAGCTGGTCATATTCAATTTGCGTCTTAAAACTGCCGCTGTACACAAAAAACGCGCCGTAGCATTCGCCCTGACTTTCGCCGCAGTCCGGTGAGCAGATTATAAAAGAGGGATTTTGCTGATGGCTTGAGGTTCCTCTTGTGGAGGAGCTTTCTTGGATACCGTGGATTATCGGGGCGCGTTCGGTTTGCCTTTCCATGGCGTGTCTGCCGTGAAAATGTATCCAATCCCATTTTCCCGAGGGAAGATCAAGACAAAGCGAAGCGGCTTTTTTTATGAATATCTCTTTTTCGCCGCAGTTGCGTATTTCGGCGCTTCGTGTGATTATATCCTTTTTTTCAAAAACGCCGTACCTTAATATCACTTCCGTTTCGGAAGCGGTATCGCTAAGGGTTATTTCTAATGTTTGTGCTTCGGTCTCTTCTCCGTAAACGGCGGGTAATTGGGGTATATTGTATTTCCCGTTTTTTATGCAGTAACTTTTGAATCTGAGATCCAATGCCGCGCTGCCGTCGGAATGTGTTATGAGTACTGCGGGCACACGATGATCCCCCACGCCGCCGCAAGGGTATTCGAGGGGCTTAGTGTCAAGGGAATAAGCGCGCTGATCTCCCACCTCGTATATTGTTCCCGAAAAACCTAATCCGGGACGCTCAATAAGATATTCCATATCCCCATCGGTTATCTCTCCGTACCAGATATGCTTCAAAACTCCGTAGCCGTCCGCTTTCATCTGGTATTCGCTGTTGGTTGTGCGAAGCGTGAAAAAACGCTCTTTTTCGTTTACAATGATGCTCATACAATATGCTCCTTATTCGTTTATTATTTCATCGGGACTTATTCCCATAACGCTATAGAAAAAGTCGTCCATATCCGTCACATAATAATATCCGGATTTTTCCACAATAAACCCTATTTGTCTGTCCGAATATTTATAGCACTCTATCTCTCTGTCTCCGTATTGGTAATCCTCATCGGCGCCAAGCACCATATATCTGTCTAACCCTTTAAGGGCGGGGCTGTCGGGATAATTTCTGCCTCCGCTTATTGTTTCGGCGGAAAAAGTGAGTACTATAAGGGCGGAATCGAAATCATACCCTTCGGCGAAATCAATCTGCAAAACCTTCCCCTTGACATAACTGTCGAATCTGCCTTTAAGCTCGGTTACGGAAATGTTTTCCGAAGCGCCTTTTTCACCGTCCACATAAATTTCAGCCTTATAATAATTTCCTTTGTTAAAACTGTCCATCTGTGTTCCGGTTATTTTCTGAGCGTTTCCTGTGTCAATTGAGGCAGTGGGGGTGATTACGGGAGCCGTTGTTTCGCTTTCCTTATTTTGATCGGGAGAAGTTTCAGGTGTTTGGACGTCTTGTGTTTCTGTTTTTGTTTCAGCCGCGCTTGTTTCCGAAGGGGCGGTTTCGGTGATTTCGGTCACATTTTCTTCATTTACCGTCGTTTCCGAACCATTATCTTCTCCTATGGGAGCAAGTGTTGTAGGATCACCATTGCCGTTGTGTTCATCTTTTTCTTCCGACGTATTCAAAAAATCATTTTCATTGCCTGAATTCTCGTTTCCGTATAGGTCTACACCCATAATCTTATATACAAAGGCTAAAACGTCCTCCTGTAACTTTTCATGGGCCTTTGCTTCGGCTGCGGATTTATTTTGGCTGTCACCCGGAATTTCCACATACTGTCCTTCTATAAGAACGGGAGCTTCTTTGAATTCAAGCTCTGAGGGGGATAATGTAAGGTTGGCGGTAAGTATATTAGGTACGGTAAGATCGAGCAGCTTTTTGTCTCCGTCCGTGTTTAGTTCAACGGTCATTGAAAGAGCAGGAGCGTCGGAGTATGCCATATTTATTTTTCCCTGAAAAAGCTCTTCGGTAACCGACAGCTCGGTGTAGTTCGCTGTAAAGGTGTTTGAATCCCCGTTGGTATCGGTAAAGCCTAAGTTCAGAGTTCCACTGTGAATATTTTTATCATTTCCGTCAATCTCATCGTCACAGACAAGATACATTTCCGATGTATACATTTTATCGGTTCCGTCGTAGTTTAAGGCGTTTTGAGAAGTTTTAAAATATATGTGGGTGAAATTTCCTTTTTCGGTTGGTATTTCATAGATATTTATATACAGCTTTCCGCTAAGGTTTTCGGCAATTTCTTTTACATTTTTAAGTTCGCTATCCGCATTGCCGCTCATATTGTAAAGGCCTGTGTCGTCCGCTGCCGCGCCGTCAGACAATTCTTCGTCGGCAAAAACTATTTCACGGCCTATAACGGTCTTATTTTTTACATAAACGGTCATGAGAAAGGATTTTCCGTCATTTTTAGCTCCGTTTATGATATCATCCGTTTCTTTAAGCATTTTTTTATAGGCTTCGCTTTCCATAAGCTCCGCCTTATTTTTATAGCCCAGGCTTTTGCAAAGCGCTTCTGCCGCCGCTTCATTATCCAGAATAACCTCGGCGGTTTTCTTAAAAAGCCTTGCAGTTCCGATACCGTCAATTTTTACAATATATCTGTCTGCTTTGAATACCTTGCCGTTTACGGTAAATTCCACGTTTTTCTCTACCGGGGGATCGCCTGCCAATTCAAAGTAAAACTCCGATATTTTTCCGAAAATGTCATTATATAATTCGTTAAGATCATCCGTGCCGTTTTGCTCGATGTTTGGTTTCAAATAAAGGTACAAATCGGTTATTTCGGGAATAAACAGTATATTTGTGAAGTTTTCCCGATTTGTCCAGCTTTCAAGGGTAATTGGGCGCTTTCCTATCACTGTGTCGATCATTCCGTAAACTGTTTCCCCGCTTACTGCGGAGTCTGCACACATAAATATATCGTTCAGCTCAATTTCCGCCAATTCCGCTGCGGGTATAGACACTTTTATTTCCGCTTTTTGATGAACGCTTGACTTGTTTTTTTCCAAAATTTTATCGTATTTTTCAAAAAACGAATTGCTCAGGCTGTTAAAATAATTTTCCTCCGCCTTGCGGTAGGATACGGTATTGTTAAGCAATATAAAGAAAATCACCGCTGCCGCAATAATAAGCAAAATAAGAGGAAGTATTATCACCAGCGGGTTAAACTTTTTTTTTGCGGGGGTAAAGCTGCTTGAATAAACAGGCTGCTGATACCCGTAAAAATCGTTTTGACGCGTGATATCGTCCGCGCTGTAATGAACCCTGTTATCGTATTGCCGGGGCTGTTCCTGCGGAAACGAATATGTATTTTCCGCGTTTGTCTTATATGCGTTATTTGCGTTGTTCACGTTGTTTGCGTTAGCTGTGGTTTGGCTGTCGCTCTGCTGCTCCGTAAAAACGTTTGCGGTTTGTTGATACTGCCCCTGCTGCGCCTGACGGAGCACATTCTGAAACTGCTCTTTATTATGAGGGAAGCTGTATTCGTTTTCAGACGGTTTATTGGCGGGTGTGTTATTATTCTGCTCCATAGTTTCCTCCGAGTTGTTTTTTATTAAATTTTCATTTTTGCAGAAAGAATATACTTTATTGTATTGTAGCACACATTATAGCCAAATGCAATAGGATGCGGGATTTTTTAACGTTTTTTCAGTATTGGTGTAAACGGGAATATGCTGTCATATGATTAAACCGTACATAATTTTCTTGACATTCCCGCAAAATTATGATATTATCAAGCATACACAACAGAAAGGAAATTTTTCAATGAACAGATTACGAAAAACAGCCCTGCAAACCAACGAGATTTCAGAGCTGCGCACATTAACTATCGGAGGATACGCTCAAAAAGTAATGCTTGACGGAAAACAAAAAAATAATCCCATTGTAATCTGTCTTCACGGCGGTCCCGGTTTTCCCGTACCGTTTTCCGCAGGATGCCGAGGAATGTTTACGGAAATAACCGAAAAGCTGACTTTGGTCTGTTGGGATCAGTTAGGCTGCGGAATAAACAATTACCCCATAGATGATTCCTTCGGCATAAAGAATTTTACCGATATGACGGAAGATCTGATACATGAAATAAAGCGGAGTTTTCCCGAAAATAGGCTGTATCTTTTCGGAACGTCATGGGGCAGCATTTTGGCGGCATACGCAGCCGCTTCATCGGCGTCCGAAGATATTGACGGCGTTTTTACATACGGACAGGTTATTTGCGGAATGACATTTAACGGGGAAGTAAAGGAAGCGCTGAAAGCGTCAAAAATGCCCCAAAGCAAAAAGAAAAAGCTTGACGTGATAATGAAGGAACACAGTGTAGAAAATGCAAAGCTTATAATGTCCTGCATAAGAAAATACACCGAGGGATATATGTGCAAAGCTGATAAATCGGCGCCGGTGGGAAGTATTATGAAAGGTATGCTTACAGGTCCCGATTACCGTTTTAAGGATTTCAGGGCGGTTGTGGTAAACGGATATATGAAAAACAGCTCCTTGTTAAAAGAGCTGCTTGAAATCGATTTGCGAAATGTTTTGAAAAGCGTAAAGAAGCCTTATTTTATAATGCAGGGCGAGAAGGATATCGTAACCTCATACAGAACCGCGGAAGGCTTTGTTTCGGAAGCCGAAAACAAAAACTTAAGCTTAATAAAAATAGAAAACAGCGGTCATATGTCGGGCAAGGGCGCTATGGAAAGAATAATAAGCGAGATAATCCGTCATGCTTCTCCGTAAAATCCCGAAAGTATTCTTTCCGCTTCTTCCTTTTCGGGGACGGTGATTGTTACGGTATACATATACTTTCCCGATTTGAAAAATACGTGATATTGACAGGATTTTCCGCCATTTATGGAAAGTTTGATGCAGCAGGCGTCCTTTTCGGCCAGCGTAACGTCCGAAATTTCCCCTTCAACCTCGGTTAAGGCTTTATATTGAGCATTAAGCTCTTCAAAAATAAATTCCGCGTATTGGCGCTCGTCATATGAACGCATATCGAGAATTTCCATATCCGAGGAAACAAACATCACCGAACCGTTATCTCCGTTATCCGCCTCCATCTCATATAGCCCGCCCTGAAGCTCCATGCGGGCTCTTATATTTTTGTCGGACATATCGGGTATACCGTTCATTTCCGCCATTTTTTCTTCGGAAAAGAATGTATAGCTTTCGTCCAGCTCTACGCCAACCGAAAACATTTCGGAAAAATACTTGTTTCCATCCCTTTTTCCCCGTACAAAATCAAATTCCTTCGCGGGTGTATCGTCGGCGCTTACGATATAATCATACGGATCAAACTCCACCGTAACCTCTCTGCCCGGAACTTCGACCGTACAAGAGGATAAAAGCGCAGACGCGCATAAGCATGCCGCCGCTGAAAGCACGACTTTTTTCATTACTTCTCCTTTTTTGTGAAGACAGGTTTTAAGACAGGCTTATCCCCGTCACAAACGTCCCCTTCCAATAATCCGAGGTTATGTCCGCGATCTTCACCGTCTGCCCCGGCATGGGGGAATATATCATCTGACCTTCGCCGATATAAATGCCTCCGAAATCCGGATTTCCGCTGTCGGCGGTGCAGAAAAACGCCAGATCCCCGCTTTTCAGTTCCTCATAGGCAATGTGTGTTCCCATAGCCGCTTGATCCTTGGTCAGACGCGGGCAGTTAATAAATCCGTTTTCTCTCAGCACATAGTATATAAAACCCGAATTGTCAAATCCGTCCGAAGGACTGGCTCCGTTTTCGGCAAACGGAATTCCTATAAGTGTCTCAGCGGTTTGCACAATGCTGTTGTTGTTGTCAATAAGATCGTCTTGAGTGGTTTTTTCGGTTATTTCGGTGATTATTGAGGTTTCCGAGGATATATCGGTGACAGGCAGAGTTTCCGTGGAAACGGCGGTGATCTCCGCGTCCGTAAGCGGTGCGGTGATTGTGTCAGGTGCGCCGTTTGTGCTTTCCTCCGTTTGTACATCGTTATCATTTCCTCCGATACATGCGGTAAATAAAACGGCTATGCTTAAAATAACAGCAAAAATGCCGGTGTATCTTTTCATTTTTATTACGGATCGCATTATTCAGGCAGCCCTCCTTGATC
>CANDLP010000079.1 GCA_947385505.1 uncultured Clostridia bacterium | reverse complement strand
TTTCACCCTCTGCCGCAATATCTTTAAGCTTACCTTTAGGTACATCCATATAATCCGCAATAGCTTGTATAATATTGGGTACTTGTTCTGAAATGCTGTTAAATTCCTCGCCCCTCAGTACTCCCGAACCCATAGCCTGAGTAAGTTGAAGCATTGCGGCGTCAATACCCGATGCCGATGTTCCCGCAATCGTAAACTGCTTATTTATCTGCTCCGCAAACGCAATTATTTCATCGTTGCCGTTAAAAGCGTCCCCCGCCATAAGTCCGAATTTTGCCACCGCGTCGGCAGTGCTCTGATAAGAACCGCGGGAAGCCTGCGCGGAAGCGAAAATTTTATTTTGCAGCGCTTCCACGCTTCCGCCGTCATCAACGATCATACTGAGCCTTGCGGTGGTCTGTGTCATTGTATCGGATAAATCAAGCACCTTCCCGATCGACTGCACCGAAAGGTAAGCCGCCGCTATTCTCTTTATGCTCCGCATCAAACCGTCGGAACCGCTTATGCCGCTTTCTATTTTTTTGTTGAATCTCTCCTGCTCCTCGGCGTTATCCCTTATGTACCTTTCGGTGTTTCCAACAGTTTGTGAAAGCCTCAGATAAGCCCGATTGGCTTCGCTTACGTCCATATCTTCAACTGCGGAATTAAGCTCCGTCTGTGAAACCCGTATAGCGTCCAACTGTCCCCTCAAACGTTCCAGCTCGTTTGCTTCCGCCGCCGAAACCAAATTAAGAGGCTTGCTTTCGATTTTTTGTATATATTCCCATATTACGTTAAGATTATCCGTCTGCCATTCAATCGGGATTTTTACGGGAGGTATATCAGCCGCCTGTTCCTCCGCCGCCCTTATATTCTGAAGCTCCTCACTGAAATTCTGAATATCAGCGGAAGCTTGCGCAAAGCTGTCACGAAGTCCCTCAAAATAAGCTGATTCAATCGGCTTATCAAGATTTCCGTTCATTTTCTCAATCGCCGACACTGCCATACCGACAGTATTTAAAACGTTGTTTAACGTCGCCGAAAGCCTGTCCTCCAGCTCAATAGCCGTCCTGATAGTAGCCACTTAATCACCCTCCTTTCTTTTTAGACTTAGCCTTGATTTTCTTGGCTTCCTTCTCATCATTTTCAATCTTCAGCCTTATCGCCGCAATAACAAACGCCTTCTCCCGTTCCCCCATTTCAAGAAAAACCGACGGCAGTATTTTAAGCTTATGGAGGGCATAGTAGGCGTAATTCGCCTCTCCGTCCCCTCCCTCAATCAGTTTTTTGCCTCGTCCACCTTATCCTCAAATGAAACGTCGAACCCGTTCAGCTTCTGCACATACGCCGCAAGCTCGCTGTATTCACCCGGATCGTCCACCATAGCGTAAAGCAGCTCTTCGGGCGTGCAAACGCCGTAGCTGTCCTGCAATTCGCTGTCAAACAGATCGGGAGACACCACCGAGGCGGCGATCAGCTTGTGAATATACTTAGAAGCGTCAAGTTTAGGTCGGTACATATTCGCCTTTCCCGGCACGGGAATTTCCCTTGTACACTCATCGCGTATAGAGTCGTTCTGCTTTGAGGTAAGGTGGCGGAATTCCCATTCCAAAGGCTTACCGTCCTTATCGCAAAGTGATTTTGTCACCGCGTGGGTTTCGTTTTCCTTTACGGCTTTATTGGCTTTCATAAACAGTGAAAATTTTGACATAATTTTTTTCCTTTCTTTTTAAAAAATTGCATGAAAAAAGCACTCTGATTTCTCAAAGTGCTTTTTATTATTTAATTTGACAAATTATTACAATAGATGTATAATTATACTGCCGTTTGGTATCCTCTCCTTAACGGGAAAGGAGGTGAAGTCGATGCAACCTATTATCATACCTTTTTTAATTTCTGTCGCAGCAGGCATAGTTACATACTATATCTGCAAATGGCTGGACAGAAAGTAGTCCAAACAGTCAGCCTATAACGTCAGCAACCCCCGAAAGTGCCATCCTCGGGGGTTGCTGATTTTTTTGGTGAATGCGATGCAAACTATAATATCATTCCAAATGCATTATACCACTTTCCCCTTGAATTGTCAACACCCAAATTAAAAACAGTATAATACTTACGTACTTTTTCCGACTGTATTATAGCACCCTTACGCCTATTTGTCAACCTCAGTTAGTCAGAAACCCGTTAAGTTCCTTAAACGTCTCCGGCATCTTAAAGTCCTCAAAGGTAAAGTCCATATCCTCGTCCAGATACTCCCCGTCCGCGTCAAACTTAGCGAGAATACCCCCGTCAATATTGCAGTCGAGCAGCACAATAGTCTGCCTTCCCACCGCCGAGGTTCTGTCCTCGTTGGTTATCTGTATCTCAAAATAAACGTCCTCCCCCGTGTCCTTATACCTCTGCATAAGCTCGCGGAAAATCGAGGTGTTATAATGAAATGTGGCAGATCCCGTGCCCTTCCAGCCGCTCGCCTTGTTGCCCTTTCCCGTCTTTCCGAGGATAGGCACCTCCACCTTGTTTTTCTCGAATTTCGCTTCAAGGTTTATCGCCTGCATAAAATTGTAGCGCCTTGAGCCTATCGTGACAAAGCATTCCGCCAAAGCCGCGAAAACCGTATCCTTAGCGTGCATAATAACATTATTGTCCATATATACTCCTTCCCGTTACTGCACCGTAACAGTCATATAAAGCTTGCCCATGGCGTTGACTACCGTCACCAGATCGGTAACCACCACCGACTTCTTGCTGTTTCCTTCCGACACCGTCACGTCCTCATCGGAAAAATTCTCGATAGCCCGTATTTCACGAAGCTGCTCATGGTGCTTTACAATATCCGACCAAAGGGAAATACGCCCCGCGTTGTCATTTGGAACAACACCCAAGTACTTTGTATTGAACAGCACCGCAATATCATTGGCGATCTGATCCATAACGCGCACCGTCTGATTGTCCTTAAAAACATCGCCCTGCACCTCCGAAACCGTTACCATGGTGTTTATATCGTCAAGCACCCTGATTTCCTGTCCCACCTTATGGAACACAAACTCCCCCGACTTAACGGCTGCTTTAAGCTCGGTCTGAGTGTAATTCGTTTCAGGCATAAAGCTGCCGTTATAAATTCTGTTTTGATTGCTCCTGTTAACTTCGCAGCCTGCCTCAGCGCCCGTCACCCAATAAACCAGCGCAGCCTCGTTATGGCTCTCACCAAGCGCTCTGTTTTTAACGCTGATAACACCGTAATAATCCGCCGCGCAGCGGTATAAAACAAGCTGAAACTTTATGCCCATTTCATCGCGCAAGCGCTTGCAGAACGCCGTGTAAAGCCCCTTCGTTACCTCGTCGGCAACTGCCGCTCCCATAACGTTGTATGTATACGATTCTATCTTGTCAAGATAAGCCTGATGTGCCGCACCGTTTACTTCTCCGTTACTGCCGCCCTCTAAAGGCATTCCCGCAGTAAGCTCCAAGACTGCGTCCCTTTTCCATTTAACAAAGCTGTTGTCCTTAAGCTCCTCCGCGCTTTCCACCGTCTGCTCGTCCACTTCGACAGCGCCCAGCAAGGTCTTAACATCAAACAGCTTTTCATTGTCAACATTCTGCTGTACAATTATTTTAAGGTCATTGCTCCGCGTACCTCCGCAAACCGCCTCCGCAAAAGTATTTGAAGCCTTTTCGCCGCCCGAATTAAGCCTGTAAGCATACAAGATCCTTGCGTTCAAAAACAAGTCACGCAGCCCCTTAAGCTTTTCATGCGAATACTCATATCCGAATATCTCCAAGCTGTTTTTCTGAAAATCCTCGTTTGTGACCTCAAAAACCTCGTTTTCTTTTCCCCAATCCAATTCAAGAGGCATAGTCGCTATGCCCCTGTCCGACAGTGCCGCATTCGCCGAAGCCGCCGAAACAAAGTTGATATACGCGCCGGGGAGTTCCTTATTCTGCACCGTAAAGGTGCCGCCGCCTAAAGCCATATTATTTCACCTTTCCTTTCATGTAAATGTCTATCATTTCCTCCGCCTGAGATACCGCGTAAAGCTTGTTTTCCCTTAGCAGAGCATTTAATAAATCTCTTTTATCCCTAAAACGCTCTGAAAATATAAGCTGATTTTTTTTAAAAAGCTTTTCGGAATTATCCGAAACAACTGATTTTTCTTCAACCTTTTTTGCCATTTCAAAGCTCCTTTCATGATTTTTCCTTAACGTCTCTTTTTAAATCTCCCATAACAGTAGGCTCTCTTGTTTTGTAAACGAAAAAGTTATAGCTGACGAAAAAGCTCAAAATCCTGTCCACATACTCAAAGTTCATATCGGTACCCCTGAGCAAGTCCCCGTCGGCGGTGATCTCTTCAAGCGCGCTGAAAAGCCGCTCCGCTTTGTCGTAGCTTTCTTCCCTTTCATTGTTCGGATCACTCGGAAAGTACTGAACACAAAAGCGGTTTTCCCTAAAATACCGCGCCGCTAAAAAATGACTGTTGGAATTGCCCCTGAACTGCCTATCGGTGGGATTTATGCAGGAAACAAAAAAGCAAGGCTCGCTCAGTCCCTGCTTTATTTCCTCCGCGTATACTGTACAATCGTCCCCGAATTCCCCGTTCAAGGCAATTCCGATAGCTTCAATAATTGAATTTACCGTTATCATTTAAACGCACCGCCCAAAAATTTATTCAGCTTGTCCTCTACCACCTTTGGGGCAATTTTTTCCACCTCCTGACGGGATTTTTCAAGCATGAAGTGACCTTGCACCCAGCCCTTTCCACCGCGTTTCCGGTGACCGTATTCCACATATGAGGCATATTCAACGGGATTGTAAATTACCACCTTGGCGTTTCCGCTTTTGTGCGCTCTGGCGGGAGGTGTTGCTTTCCAGCCTCGGCGCAAGGTGCCGCCAACTTTCCCGATCTGCTTGGAGCTTTTATGAGTTACGCCGCTTTCACAATTGTAAGTGCTTCCGTCATAAACTCCGACAGGAGTTTGCTTTATAACTCTCCTTAATACTCTTGCTCCTAAATTCTTGGCGCACTCCTCCGCAAAATGCTCCGCCTGCTCCTTAAGCTTCTCCAAATCCTTTTGAAGCTTTTTAAGCCCCGAAACGTCAAACCCCGATTTTCCCATTTTACGCCCACTCCTTCCATAATTCCAACATTACTTCCTGATGTGAATCATACACCGCCGCCTGTCCGCTTGCCGAATATTCGGTTGTAACATTGTTCTGTGTGACCGCTATTTTCGATCCGTTTTTTATTTCAATTTCCGGAGCAATAAACAGCTTAACGCCTTGACTTACAGCCGCCCCCGTTTCGGTCTGCAATGCGGCGTTTATTTTTTCAAAGGACAACTTGCAGGGCTGCTCTCGCAAAACCGTAACTTCTTCCTGTCGGGTAATTTTGCTTTTTTTGTCTTTTACGCTTTGGTATTCAACAATATTACAAACTCCCTCATAGGCGCTTTCAACAGCCTTTCGCGCCGCACTTTTCGCTTTCACCACTTGATTTTCCGATAACAGCCGAACTCACTCCTCCCATAATTCAAAAGGTGATTTATAAACCCGTCCAAACGCTGTTCGGGAGTAAGACTGCCGTCCCCCGCCGCAAACGTTGTGCTTGTATCACCAACCTGAATTTGTTTCACCGCGGGATTTAAATCCAACCCCGTCAAATCCTCGGCGGCAAAAGTTTTCTTTGCGTTAAGAAACTCACCTACCGCCATATCCGCGGCAATGCACAAAAGCCCTTCGGGAACCTCGGACAAATTACACTCGTTCTTAACAGTACTCTTCGCCTTTTCAACCGCGAATTTCAACAAAGGCTTATCCGCGGCTTTAATCTCATACCCGAACCCTTCAAGCCTTTTTACCGCTTTATCCCACAACGTTTTCACCACCTCAGCCCAGCGAAATAATTCGGGCAATCGCGATAGCCTTATGAGAGAGCGTCTTTGTGCCGTCGTTGATTATATTCCAGTTTTCGCCGTTTTTCAAATCCGCGTTGGAAGCCGAAGCGGTAAGGCTTGCGGGCTTTTCAAAGGAAATACCGTCCACACCGCAGATGTAACGGTCACGCACATACAAAGTGTCCTGCCCGCCGTTGGTCTTAGGATCGCGGCTCATTTCATAGGGAACGCTGTCGCCGATGTCGTCAAGAACGATTGCGCCTTTTCCCAGAATATATGTGGTATATTTGGTTTGTGCGGCTCCGTCGCCTGTTCCGGCAACTTCCTCAACAGGCATGCTGTCGTCAATCAGCACGGTGCGTCCGTTCCATGAGCCTACCGCAAGGTCGCGGGTAATTCCGTCCTTGTCGGTGTAGGTCATGTATTTCAGCAGCTTAAGGTTTTCAAGGTTTGTGGCAACCTCGCTGTGCATAATAACAAGGCTGAAAATCGACTTGTTATCGCCGCATGCCTGCTGTATAGCCTTGTTGAGCGTTGCCGCACCCACCTTGCTTTCCTCTCCGCTTTCAGCCGAAATATCGAAGGTATGCTTTTCGGTAAATTCCTTTGCCGCCTTTGCCGAAGCAGTGTTGCCTGTGGTTTTCATGGCGAAAACGCCCTCCAAGATAGCCAGAAGCATATCCTGTTTTACTTCCTGCTTGTAATCGCCTATCTGCTGCGCCACGTTGTCCATAAAATCAACGCCCGCAGTGATATTCTTACTGAAAGAGCGCTCCGTCCAGCTGTCCATACGCGAGGCGGTGACAAAACCCTGCTCGTATGTGGTGGTGTTGGTGGAGGTAATGTCGGTGCCGCCGTCATTGTTCTGGGAGGTTGAGCCGTCTATCCTGCCGAAATAGGGAATACGGGCGTACAAGCTGCCTGTCTGGTTGGACAAAGCTGCTTTTGCCTGTTCGTTGGAGCCTACCGCTCCGGACTTCGCAAGTTCGTTCTTCTTCACATTGGGAATTCGGTTCACATAAGCGCCGAATGCCTGTGGGTTAAAGTTTTTGCTGTCAAATTTTGCCATAGTTTTTAATTCCTTTCATTTTTTAAATTTCTGCTCCGGGATTTTGTTCAAGATATGCCATTGTTTCCGAATAGGTCATCTTGGAAGTGTCAACTTCCGTTCCGGGCTTTACATCACCGGAAGCCCCCGGTTGGAAGCCTTTGAGATTTGTTTTCTGCTCCTTTTCGGCGAACATATACGGGTCGGATTTTTGCACCGCCGCGATCTGCTCCTTCAAACCCTCAACCGAACCGTCCTCGGCAAGCTTAAGCTTGGTTACATCAAACAAGCTTCTGACCGCCTTTGAATTTTTTGCCCCGGCTGCTGTCAGGGCTGTTTCAACGGCGTTGTCAAGCTTAAGCGCCGCCATTTCCGTTTCGTGCGCCTTTTTTTGTTCGGCGTTCTGCTGCTGTAAGGCTTCGATCTGCTTTTTCAATTCCTCGCTGTCTCCGCTTGACTTTTTCAGCTCTTCAAGCTGTTTGTCCCTGTCGGTGAGAGACTGCTTCAAGGTCTTATTTTCCTCGTTTACCTCGTTCATTCGCGTGCGGGGAATGTAGTCTTTAAGCTCTTCAAGTGAAGCCTTTTCGCAGGTCGCCGCCAATTCCTCGGAAACTCCGATTTTTTTAAAATCTTCTTTTTTCATGTTCTGTTCTTCCTTTCATAACGTTTGTTGTCCCTGTTCAGTCAGGTTTTTATGTCTTGTTCTTTTTCGCCTGCAATGCCAAAAAGGCGGGGTTATTTACTCTGCTTTTCAGCCGCATATGTGGTAAGCGAACCGCAGTAGCAGCAATAAATATCGTCATCGTCAAATGTTCTGTGTCTGCAAAGTTCTGTCTTGTTTTCAGAACAGCGGTTTTCGTCCTTTACAAGAAGGATTCCGCATTTTGTGCAGTAACTTTCAAGTCCCGAACAGCGTTTGCCGTAGGTGGGACATTTTTTGTCGGTCATTGATTTCCTCCGCGTCATTATATTTTCATAAGCTTTCTTACCGTACCTTCGTCCTCAATTCTGAATATCCACTCATTTTCAAAAAGGTCGATTGATTCCTCTAACAGATTGTCAAGTTTGATTTTTTCGTACTCTCCGATATTTTTCTCTACCTCGAAATATACCTCATACCCTTCCGCCGTTTCAAAAACTTTATTGTCGATTTTATCCGCCGCCTTGGGTTCAAGGCAAAACACGATTGAAGCGTATCGCTCATAAACATTGTACCCGGTGGGATTTCTCGCCCTGTATACGGTTGAATGTCTGATAATGTCAATATCTACCCTGCATTCCGCAAGCTTTTTTCGTTTTCCTTCGGACAGTATGAATAATTCGCCGAGGTTAGAGTGAATTGTTTTTATTGTTTCGTTGCAGGTTTTGTAATTCATGGGGTGGTGTTCCTTTCTTTTTTGAATTAAAAAGCACCTTGATTGCTCAAAGTGCTTGATTATTAAGTTTTTCCATTAGAAAACCGCCTTGATTTCTCAAAGCGGTATGTTTATTAGATTGTCTTACTCTTCGCAAAAGTCTCTATAAAAGCACGTTTTCTTTGGAATTTTCCCAAATTTTTTCAAAATAATCCGAATAAATTTTAAAGCCTTCGCCGCCCTCATCAAATTTGTATGTAACGGTTTCTTGACTACTCATTCCATACAGATATGGACCTACATATAATTCACCGTCCATTCTCCAGTAAAAATCTAAAGTCATACAAGAATATCCAGATCGGAAGAGCACACGTCTGAACTCCAGTCACGGAGCGTCAT
>CANDLP010000078.1 GCA_947385505.1 uncultured Clostridia bacterium | reverse complement strand
AATTTCAATTTTGTTAATTTAGCACTATTCCATTTATTTTTCAAACAAGCCCTAAAAAAAACAATTGAAAAATATGGGAAAATGTGATATTATATTAAGGTAACTTAAATCACCATGTACCGTTTTTTTGATATCTTTTTGCCTCGGTACAAAACAAATTTTCCTGTTAAATGTTCTTCTTTTACTTTAACGATTTAAATTGCATGAAAATTTGACAGACTTATCCCATTATACAGCTGTCATATTTTTACCGAACAAGTATGGGGAAGCCGCGGCGCTTTAAGTTATAATAAATATGAAGGAGATAATAGCAAATGGAAAAAAAGCCTCTGTTAAAGCGCATACTTGCCGTATCGCTGGCAGCTGCCGTTACCGTTAACAGCCTGACTTTCAGCGCCCTTGCGGACGACAGCAGCTCCATCGATTTTAAGCAGGTGAGCGGCAACAGTGTTTCCGTCAAGCCTTCTACCGACAGAGAGCTTGATACGGAAAGCGGCGCGCCGTCCTATCTGGATACCGACGTGGTCCGCGTTTCCATTGTTCTGAAGGACAAATCCACCATCGAAAACACGGTGGACATGGGCTATGATATCGAAAACATAGCCGAAAACTCCGCCGCGATGAGCTATCGCAGTGTTCTTCAGGACAAGCAGGCAAATGTTGTAAACGAAATCGAAAGCGTTATCGATGAAGATCTGGACGTTGTCTGGAATCTTACCCTTGCCGCAAATATTATTTCGGCAAATGTGGAGTACGGACAGATCGAGGAGATCGAAGCGTTGGAGGAGGTAGAAGAGGTTCTTATAGAAACTCAGTATTACCCCGACGTAATTAAAGATACCCTCCCCGTTGACCCCGATATGGCCACATCATCCATGCAGATCGGTTCCCAAGGCGCATGGGACACCGGCTATACAGGAGCGGGCACAAGAATAGCGATCATCGATACCGGTACGGACGACGATCACCAATCCTTCAGCGAGGAAGGCTACCTCCACGCGCTGGAAGAGCTTGCTGAGGACAAGGGCTTAACCTTTGAAGAATACGCGGAGAGCTTAAATCTTCTTACATGGGAAGAGATTGACTCCGTAAAGGACAAGCTTAACGCCGGCACGGCGTATAACGGTCAAAACTCCGTTATGCCCATAACCGAACAGGCATATCTTAACGCCAAGCTTCCTTTTGCATACAACTATGTAGACAGCGATTATGACATAAACCATGACAATGATAAGCAGGGCGAACACGGCTCCCACGTTGCCGGCATTGCCACCGCAAACCGCTATATTGAAGCGGACGGCGAGTTCGTTAAGGCGCTTGATTATTCCATGGCGCTGACACAGGGCGTAGCGCCCGACGCTCAGCTTATCACCATGAAGGTGTTCGGCAAGGGCGGCGGAGCTTATGATTCCGACTATATGGTTGCCATTGAAGACGCCATCGTACTTAAGGCGGACTCCGTCAACCTGTCTTTGGGCAGCGGCAACCCCGGAACCTCCAGATGCTCCGTCAAGAAGTATCAGGAAATCATGGATAACCTGACAAACAGCGGTGTGGTAGTTGCTTTCTCCGCCGGCAATTCAGGTTACTGGGCGGCAAGCAGCAAGACAGGCTTGCTTTACAGCGATGATGTAAGCATGCAGACTGACGGCAGCCCCGGATCCTATACCAACGCCCTTACCGTAGCTTCCGTTGACAACGAAGGTGCGACCGGCCGCTACATTCAAGTGGGCGACGAAAAAATGTTCTACAGCGAAAGTCCCGATACTTACGATCCTCTTGTTACATTGTCCGGAAAACCCGTTGAATATGTATTTATAGACGGTTTTGGCACCGAAGAGGACTGGGCGGCGCTGGGCAATTCCCTTAAGAGCAGAATCGCAGTATGTTCCCGCGGTGAAATAAACTTTGTGGAAAAAGCCAATAATGCGGTTAAATACGGAGCAATTGCCACAATAGTATATAACAATGCGCCCGGCACCGTAAATATGGGAGCCGAGGGTTATAATTTCAAAAATCCTTATGTTTCCATAACTAAGGAAGCCGGCGCTGTTTTGAGAGCATACGCCGTTGCAAACGGTACCCCGGTTGCTCCCGCGGCCGGCAACGCTTTGGAAGAGACGGAAAGCGAAACAGCCGCTGAGACGCCCGAAGAGACTGCTGAACCCGATGAAACCACAGAGGATACGGCGGCAGTCGAGGGAACACCCGAAGAGATTACAGAAGCAGCTGATGAAGTGACCGATGAAGAAACTTCCGAAGAAATCACATAGGATTCTGCGGAAAGTACGGAAATTCCCGCCGAACCCGCTGCAGACACTGCCGCTGATGCGCCCGCAGGTTATGCAGCGTCATTAATAATAAGCACAGACTCAATCTCGGTTTCACCCGAAGAGGTGGACATATACCAGACAATGAGCAATTTCTCAAGCTGGGGTATGCCGGGTTCTTTGGAGCTTAAACCAGAAATCACAGCCCCCGGCGGAAATATATATTCTGTCAACGGTTTGATTCCCGGAGGTACCTCCTATGAAAATATGTCCGGTACATCCATGGCGTCTCCCCAGGTTGCGGGTATGTCCGCTCTTGCGGCTCAGTATATACGTGAGAACGATCTCGTGAAAAAGACAGGTCTCAGTTCCCGCGTACTTATCCAGAGTCTTCTTATGTCCACTGCTTCCCCTCTTATGGGAACCGAGGACGGTGAGCATTACATCTACTCCGTATTCCAGCAGGGCGCCGGTCTTGCCAATATCAACGACGTTATCAACGCGGACAGCTACATTCTTATGGAAGCCGACGCTACCGATTCCTATAAGGACGGCAAGATAAAGGTTGAGCTTGGCGACGATCCCGATATGGAAGGCAAATATTCCTTTAGCTTTACCGTAAATAACCTCACCGATACCGCAAAGGATTATGCTCTCTTTACGGATATGTTCACACAGATGCCTATTTCCGACGGTGAAAGCTTCTATATGTATACGTCCACTATTCCGCTGATATACAGCGCGCAGTACGGCGTAAACGGAACGACCGTGGATGAGGGCGGCGTTATAACCGTTCCCGCAGGTGGTTCCGTAAAGGTTACCGCTTCGGTTGAGCTTGATCTTGCAGATTCTTATATGCAGGCGCTTATGTCTGTATTTGACAAGGGAATGTACATCGAAGGCTATACCTATGCGGAGGGCTTGACCGATGAGGAAGGCGCCGTAGGCACAGTTCACTCCATTCCTATCTTAGGCTTCCTCGGAAACTGGACCGATCCTTCAATGTTCGACGTAGGCTCTTACATCGAATATATTTCCGGTGAAGAAACCCGCGTGCCTTACCTCGGCAGCATGACCGAAAACGTATTCGGCGTTGAATATGCAAGCGATCCCGGAAGTACTTATATTTTAGGCGGCAACCCCATTGTAATGGACGAAATCTATATGGAAGAGCGCAACGCCATAAACGGCGGCGATGCAGTAAGCGCTGTAATTTTTACCGCCATAAGAAATGCGGCCAACTCTATGGTTTCGATTATCAGCGAGGACGATCCCGAAAAGAGCGCCGATATTGAAGCAGGCTCCGTAGATGCGGCTTTCTTCTACGACAATGCGGCCGAATGGCGCAATACTACTTACTCCCTTAATCTGGGCTTCTCCCCCAACTCTTTTGGCTATAAGGAAGGGGAAAAGTTTACGGTTAGATTCACTCTTGCTCCCGAATATTATGTGGAAGAGGGAGAGGAAGAAACTGTCACAGCATGGGATAAACTGGGCGAGGGCGCTTATTTTGAGATTCCTCTCACAGTGGATAATACCAACCCCGAAATTACAAAGATTTCCTTTGATGAAGCCAATAATGTACTGAAAGTTACCGTAAAGGACAATCAGTATGTTGCCGCCGTATCCTTGTACAATAAGACCGGCGACGCGATCATTTCTCAGGTAGGTTCCTCTCCCGACGAAAATGCGGGGGAAACCAGTGAATTCCTGATCCCTGTTGACGGAGTAAAGGGCACAGAGTTCCTTATTCAGGCCGCTGACTATGCCAACAACATGAGCACATACCGTTTCAGCGAGAATATAGGCGAAGACCTTCCTAATCCGGATATGCTTGCTCTCAGCTATAACTCCAAGCTTAACTCCACCGCTTGGAACTACATTGATACCGCAAATCAGCAGAAACCGTTCGACGTTTACGCTTATGCTCCCAAAAACTTTGTTTCGGCAACCATAGCGGATCACTTTATCTTTGCGGCGGATGAAAACAATGACTTATATGTAATACCTGAGGACGATATTTACAGTTATATAAGGATAACCAATTTAGGCGTCCGTATAGACGATATGGCATTTAATCCTCAGGATAAGCAGATTTACGGCGTTACCGGCTATAACAGCCTTGTAAGGATCGACAAGCTTACCGGCGAGGTTACCAAAATAGCTGACGTTCCCGATACGGTTACATTAGCCTGTGACAAAGACGGTATTTTCTACTGCAACCTGTACGGCACCGGTATTGTGTTCGCATTCTCACTTGACGCGCTTGAGCCCGTGGCTCTCTTTGATATAAGCGAGCTTGGAATCGGCGTGACAAACGGCGCACAGGGAATGGAGACGGATCCCAATACAAATAACCTCTGCTGGACCAGCTTCACAACCGAAAAAACCGAACAAGGCAATCAGAATACGGCTTATTATCTTGAATTTGCTATTGATCTTGATCTTGCGAATATGACTCTCGATTTTGATCTTGTTGACGCAGCGTTTATCGGCGCACGTCTCTTCGGTCTTATTATTACCGACAAGACTGAAACGAAGAACTATGACTTTAACGGTGACGGAAGAGTCAATGCGGCGGACGGACAGGCTCTCTTAGATTACCGTACCGGCGCAATAAGCGAAATTTCCAATATAGAAAACATTGACGTTGACGGAGACGGAGATTTCGATACGCATGACGCGTATGTATTCTTAAGCACAATACTTTGGTCTAAGCCCACAAGGGACGTATACGGCGTCAATATTTCCACCGGTTCCGCCGTTATGGTTCCCAATGGAACATATCAGCTTGAAGCGGATGTTACTCCTTGGACGGCGACAAGCCGCGGAATCGTATGGTCGTCTTCCGACACAAGCGTAGCGACGGTAGATTCAAACGGCACTATCACCGCTCATAAGGCTGGCGAATGCGTAATCACCGCAAGCGCTGCCGCCGACAGAAAAGTATACGCTTCCTGTAATGTAATCGTTGAAAATGTGGAAGCCACTCTTTTCGGCGCTTTGCAGAACGATGAAGGCAAACCAACATTCTATGAATGGAACGTTGAGACCGACGACACATGGAATGGCACAACAGCTATAAACGGACTTGGCGGAGATATAGTATCCGCGTCAATTGACGGACAGGGCAACGTTTATATCTGCGATTCCGGCAGCACTATGCACAAGATTGATCCCGAAACGGGCGCGGATATTGAAAGCGCAGGCATTATTCTGCCGCTGGCGGACATGGCTTACAGCTATGTTGAGTCCACACCCGACTCTCCATTGTTTGCAAGCATTTATGAAGCTTGGATACTATCTCCCGACGATCCTATGAATATAAGCGGAAGCGGATATAATCTCACTTCTTACGTATCCGGTAACGGCGCGTCCAAATTTATTGCCCTCACCAGCGGCGGCGCTGTTACAATTGATACCGAAGACGGTCCTGTTTCCGGCGAGGAGCTTGTAGCGATAGACAACGCGGGAAATCTTTGGGATTTTGTACTCACGGACGGCACGATATATTGGGATACTTACCGTTCCGTACTGCCCGTCGGCTTCCTGGGAGGAAACTCCAAGGGCGAATACTGCTCTTTGGCATACGGCACAGACGGTTATCTGTATCTCTCGGTATTTGACGGAAACACCGCCAATTACTATCGCATAGCGCTTAACGAAAACGGAGCTATAGCTTCTTATTTCGGAAATGCAGGCGACGGAGTATGGCACGCCGCTATAATTTCCGCGGCGGCCAATGCACCCGCAGCGGCGGCTTACGCCAACAGCTTTAAGGTAATGACCGAATCGGCTTCTGTAAGCGAGTTTAATGTATTTGACAATACCGAAGCTGCCGAAGCGGCAGCAGAAACCGGCTCCGCTGAAGAATTATTTGAAGCATCGTTATCTGCTTCCTCAATCAGCAAGAAGCTTGATTGCGTACTGAGCCTTCCCGAAACTGCGGAAGCTTTCTCCCTTTACGGCGATATCGCTGTTATGGCTGAGGAAGATGATTCCGCTTCCGAAGGAAGCGTTTCCGACGCTACGGTATCCGGCAGAAACGTTGAGCTTCAGCTTAAGGCTCATGAAAATAAGGAAGCTGTAGAATCCACCAACGGAATGTTTATAGTTAATTACAATCCCGAAGCGTTCCGGTTCAGGGGAATAGACGATATTAACGGCGTATTTAACTCCTACACTATCGATGAAACAAAGGGCGTGCTTATTGTGGCTTATGCAAGTCCCAGCTACATCATTCCCGAAAACGAACCTGCGCAAATCGCAATGTTCAGAATAGAAAATGAAGCCCTTGCCGCTGAAAGCGGAATTGACGTAACCAATGTCGAAACCGATAACACCAATAAGTTGGAAGCTGTTCCCAAGACCGACGAAAACGGCGCTTTTGTAAAGGACGAGGACGGAAATATAGAAACTGATCCTATCGTAACCGTTGACGTTTCTACAGTAACCGAACAGCTTGACAGTATAGTTAAGGCTTTGGTTGAGCAGAATCCCGAACTTGAAGACGTTATCAAGAGCATATTTGCATCCGAAAACGTTGAGATTGACGCGGGAGCTATAACTGATCCCACGCCCGGATATCCTTCCGGCGGCGATTCATCCACCGATCCTACAGCGACCGAGGAATCCACCGAAACGGAAGCTCCTTCTGAAACTACCGACGTTTCCGGCGAAAATACGGAGAATACTTCGGAACCCGCTGTAACCACCGATGGCGGTGACAACGGTGATGATGTTGATAACGGCGGAATAAATAACGTGGAGGATATTGATAATATTGATATACCTGACGGTGATAATTCCGGCGATAACGGTTCTTCGGAAAATACCGGCAATACGGGCAATACAGGCGGCACTGACGGCGTAAACGATGATAAGAATATCAATACCGGCGCGCTCCTCTTTATTGCTCCCGCGGCGGTTTCGGCTCTGGCGGTGCTTGTTTCAAAGAAGCGCAGAAGCTGATCTGACTTATTGAATTTTCCTGCGGGAATTACAAGGAAAATTTAAAGGACAATTGACAAAACCCTCGTGTTACTGCGCGGGGGTTTTGTTTTTTTCTTAAAAAACAACATATTTTTGTAAAAAATTACGGAAAATTTTGAAAAAGTACTGGAAATTTGTGCTCTATTCTGTTATAATAATAATGTTATGATTGGTTAGTCCCGCGATAAGTTTTTTAAGTAAGAAAGGACAAGCCGATTTTAAAAACTTTAACACTTTAGGAGGATTACTCAAATGGCAAAAAAGTATTGTTATCTTTTCTCAGAGGGCAATGCTGACATGAGAGAGCTTCTGGGCGGCAAGGGCGCTAACCTTGCGGAAATGACCAATATCGGTCTTCCCGTACCCCAGGGCTTCACCATCACAACAGAGGCTTGTACACAGTATTATGAAGACGGCCGTGAAATCAATGCGGATATCCAGGCCGAGATCAACGAGTATATTGAAAAAATGGAAAAAATTGTCGGCAAGAAGTTCGGCGACAAGGAGAATCCCCTTCTCGTCTCCGTTCGTTCCGGCGCGAGAGCGTCAATGCCCGGTATGATGGACACTATCCTTAACCTGGGTCTTAACGAAGACGTTGTTGCCGTTATGGCCGAAAAGTCCAATAACCCCCGCTGGGCATGGGACTGCTACAGAAGATTCATTCAGATGTATTCCGACGTTGTTATGGAAGTCGGAAAGAAATATTTTGAACAGCTCATCGACAAGATGAAGGAAGAAAAGGGCGTTAAGCAGGACGTTGAACTGTCCGCCGACGACCTTAAGGAGCTTGCTACCCAGTTTAAGGCAGAATATAAAACAAAGATCGGCAACGATTTCCCCACCGATCCTAAGGAACAACTTATGGGCGCGGTAAAGGCAGTATTCCGTTCTTGGGATAACCCCAGAGCCAACGTATACCGCCGCGACAACGATATTCCTTATTCTTGGGGTACCGCCGTTAACGTTCAGTCCATGGCCTTCGGCAATATGGGCGATGACTGCGGAACAGGCGTTGCCTTCACCCGCGACCCCGCGACCGGCGCAAAGGGTCTCTTCGGCGAATTCCTGACCAATGCACAGGGCGAAGACGTTGTTGCCGGCGTTCGTACACCTATGCACATCAACGAAATGGAGCAGAAATTCCCCGAAGCTTTCAAGCAGTTTGTTGACGTTTGCTCCACTCTTGAAAATCATTACAGAGATATGCAGGATATGGAGTTTACCGTTGAACACGGCAAGCTTTACATGCTCCAGACCCGTAACGGTAAGAGAACCGCTCAGGCGGCGCTTAAAATCGCCTGCGATCTGGTTGACGAGGGCATGAGAACCGAGCAGGAGGCCGTTCTTATGATCGATCCCCGTAACCTTGACACACTTCTCCACCCTCAGTTCGACGCTAAGGCTCTTAAAGCCGCTACACCTATCGGAAAGGGCTT
>CANDLP010000077.1 GCA_947385505.1 uncultured Clostridia bacterium | reverse complement strand
TTTCCGAGGAACAGCAAAAAATGGCTGATGAGGCGGGAATAACGCTCTTTATGGAGCCTGTTGCAAAAGAAGGATTTGTTTTTGTGGTTAACAGTGAAAATCCCGTGGATTCCCTCACAAGCGAACAGCTTCGCAAAATTTACAGCGGAGAGATCACCAATTGGTCGGAAGTGGGAGGAAACGATGAGCTTATAATTCCTTATCAAAGAAATACGGATTCGGGAAGTCAGAATTATATGACCGTGTTCATGGGCGATACGCCTTTGATGCCGCCTAAAGTTGATTATACGCCCGGAAATATGATGTCGCTGATGGAATCGGTAGCGGTGTATGACAATTCGGCTTCCGCTATCGGATATTCGGTATATTCTTATGCCGCACAGATGTACGCCAACGCAAACAAGGTAAAATATATAGCGGTAGACGGAATTGCGCCTTCAAAGGCCACAATGGCGGACGGGAGCTATCCTTTGCTCAGCTGTACATATATGATATATACCGACAAATCCTCTGAAAGCGCGCGGAACTTTGTGGAAAAAGCTCTTTCCGAGGAGGGACAGGGCTATGTTCTTGAAAGCGGTTATCTTCCCGTAAACGGAATGGAGGTTCCTGAAAAATATCTTCCTTATGATTCTGTGGGTACAGGTGAAGCCGTAACGGGCGATGCTGCTTCCGTTCGACATTATTCGGAGCTTTATCTTTCGAACAGCGGCCGTCATAATACGAAAGATGATTATTACGAAATAGATATTTTAAAGGACGAGGAGCTTCAGTCCCGTATAAACGCAGATATCCGCTCGGCTATGGACGAGGTCAGGAAGCATTATGACATTAAGTATCAAAAAGAAAACAAAGACGACGGAATGTATCAAATGGCATTCCGCATATACTGCCGCAACGGGTATCTGTCGCTTTTAATAGGGTATCTTAATCACGGATACGAAGGATTCGAGGTGGAAACGGAAGTGTATGATTATGCCGAAACGCTTAATTATAACTTGTTTTCCGGTGAAAAAATTGAACGTTTTTCCGATTTGTTTTATGAGGGAGAAGAATTTGTTCCCGATATAAACAAAAGCATTGCCGAATTTATTAATCAAAATTTAATATATAATTATTCTCTTGTACAAAAACAGGATTTTTCCTGTATTATGGGTGAGCCGAGAATTTTTACAATTAACGGAATAGGACTTGAGGCGGATAATCTTTATTATACCTGCGCTCCTTTTTTACAGTATTTCGATTACAACAGTCACAGTCCCGTTTCCCGGTATCGTGATATTAAAGAGCTGATAGCGGAAAAATATCAAAGCAGTATACAAGATTATTATCCTGACGGCGAATGGGAAGAAACATATACTTTGGAAAACGGCGACATTTACAGCAGGACTATCGGTTCGCCGCTGCACACTCCGGAAGAGGTGGAGGCAAAAGATAAGCTTGAGTATGATTTACAAAAACGTACTTGGGATACCTTCAGAAAATTTGACCCTGATTGGCATTCTCAGTATCATACTATAAGCATTTTCGAGGGAAACAATTGTTATTCGGTCGGCTTAGGTTCAGTTGGGGTAGGAGAAGAACCGCATGCAAATTATGATATCGATACTCTTGAATTGATAACTATGGAAATGCTGATAGGCGAAAATTGGCGTGATTATCTTAGCAGCAATACAAACAGCGAACTGAATTATATTCCCTCAGAATGGTATGAAGGCAGTTTGGATGTAATTTCCGTTTATGCTTATCCGGATACCGTGGGTGGAATGATAGTTTTCACTGTACCGAAGGATAAAATAAATAAACGTTATGTGCGATAAAGGAGCTTTAAAGGTAAGCGCCTTTATTAAAGGAAAGAAAAGGTCATAAAAATGAACAAAATTAAAATTGATTTATCGGATTTGGACAAGTATTTTGAAAAAAGCGCTCTTATTCCCGCCATCGCTTTTGACGTAAACACAAAAACGGTGCTTATGCTTGCCTATATGAATAAGGAGAGCTTACAAAAGACTCTTGAAACGGGATACACATGGTATTGGAGCAGATCAAGGCAGGAACTTTGGAATAAAGGCGCAGCCAGCGGACATTTGCAGAAGGTGGTTTCCATATATTCGGATTGCGACGACGACACGCTGCTTTTAAATGTGGAGCAGGCGGGAAACGCTTGCCATACAGGAAGTTACAGTTGCTTTTTCAATGAAATGTATAATGTAAATGAATAAGAAAGGAAAAACAAAATGTCGGTATATCAGGAAATTTTTGAGGTAATCAAACAGCGCAAATCCGATTATGAAAAGGGAACAGCCGAAGAAAACAGCTACACCGCTTATCTTTTTGAAAAGGGTGTGGACAAAATCTGCAAAAAAGTGGGCGAGGAAGCCACCGAAACGGTTATTGCCGCCAAAAACGGGAATAACGAGGAGCTTATGAACGAGATAAACGACCTTCTTTATCACGTTATGGTGCTCGCCGCAAATCAGGGACTTGACTGGACCGATGTTGAAAGGGTGCTTGAGGAAAGAAACGAAAAAACGGGAAATTTAAAACAGTTTCATACGGTGGATAAAAACACCTGAAAATAAACATAATAAGAAAGGAACTTATCAGCATGGATATTAAAGCAAAAATCGAAGAGGTAGTTAACAAGGTAAAAAACGACAAGGGCTTTGCGGAGAAATTTCAAAAGGAGCCTATCAAGGCGGTTGAGGACGTACTGGGAGTCGATCTTCCCGATGACGTTATCAAAAATGTTATTGACGGGGTGAAAGCCAAAATTAACGTGGACGGGATCAAGGATAAGCTTGGCGGATTGTTTGGCGGTAAATAATAATATTTCTTATTTCATTGAGACGGAATTTTAAATGCGGAAAAAGGCGATTTTTTGGCGTGCAGAGCCGCACGCTACAAAATCGCCTTTTTACATTTTGTCAGTCTGTTAAGTGGTCAGTGTTTTATTTGCGGGGAAAATCGGTAACCGCAAAATCTGCATACTATTGCTTCGGCTTTTACTTTCATGGCACAGTCTGGACATTTTTTTCTCCTGATGAAAATAAAATACACAATTGTCATTCCGAGTAAACCGAACAAAGCGCCAAAAATGACCCACCTTCTTTTATAAAATCCTGTTTCTTTTATAATCAAATATGTGCAGTAACCGAAAAAATAAGTACGTATAATTATTGCCGATAGCAATAATAAATCCACGATTATATTTTCTCTATTACTTATACGCATCATAATCGTTGAGATAATCGTATAGTCTGACAAACCTGTTAGTATTCCTAAAATGAACCATCTTTTTTTGCATAAACCGCTTTTTTTCATAATTAAATATGAAAAAAATCCAATAAAAAAATATAGAGATAATTATTGCCGATAAACCCAATATTTCATCTATATACATTTATTATTCCCCCTTTTACTTGCTAAATTTCATTATTTTGTCTGTGACTTTCTATCCACAACTTAAGCAAAAGCAAACCAATTTTACATTATTGGAGCGGTAATAAACAGCTTAACTGCAATGATGGGATTTTATTTTCAATAACAATAAAATCCTTAAGTTGTGGATAGTGAATTTTAATATAGTAATTTTATTACTTAATTGGTAAATTCGAGTTTATACAATCTATACTGCTAATTTGTTAAAAATAATAATGCTTTAATATATATTCACATACGAAAATTGTGGATTTACAATATATTCTCCTTTATAATCAATTATTCCGAAATACTTTCCTAAGCATACTACTGCATATCCGTCATCAAAAAATGTAGGATCAACACCACAGTAATAGTCTATATCAAATTTCTGCTCAATTATAAGCTGTCCGGATTTATCAATAAATCCTACTTTTCCGGTTTCATATCTGTTGCTTTCAACGGTTTTATCATTGTAACTCAATACAGCTGCCAATCCGTTTTTTGCAAATCCGCCAAGTTCATCAAATTGAACTTCCAATACAATATCTCCGTTTTTATCAATAAATCCGCATTTATCGTTAAGCAATATAGGGGCAAGTCCATTTTCAGAAAAGTCACCTATAGCGTCAAATATAGGTTTTATTACATAATCACCGTTAATATCAATAATTCCGCATTTTCCATCTGAATTACATATGTGCGCCAATCCATTTTTGTTAAAATCACCTAATGCATAGAGATAATTAACTTTTGCTTCAATAATCAAATTACCAGTTGTATCAATATATCCCCATTTATCATTGTAATGTACGGCGGCTGCACCATTTGAAAAACTATGTGCTAAATCAAATGTGGGATAAATTTCATACTTTCCTTTGCTGTTTATAAATCCGTATTTTCCGTTAAGTTGTACACAAGCCAACCCGTTATCAGAAAATGTATATGCGTCTTCAAATTGAGGATTGATAATCCAATTACCTTGATTATTTATATATCCGTATAGACCATTATATTTTACACAAGCCAGTCCGTCTTTTTCAAAACTACTTGCATCGTCATATTGTGGATTGATTTTCCACTTTCCGTTTGTATCTATGTATCCGTATTTCTCTTTACCTAATTCTCCAATAGTCACCCACGCAAGACCCATATTGTCAAAGTTGCCTGCGCGTGTAAATTGAGGTTCAATCACATACTTACCGTTTTTATCTATATAACCGTATTTTTCGTTAAATTCTACTGCTAAAAGACCTTGTCGAAATAAAGTGTGTTCCTGTTCTTTTGAATCTTTTATATTTTGAGTTTCAAACAACGTATCAAAAGGTTTTAACACAGCAATCAATATTCCGCCAATAATTAGCAGAACACAAATAGTAATTATAATAAACGGAAATTTCTTTCGCTTTTGTCTGATAGGTCCAAAAAGCAAATTTTCATTTGATGTCTCTTTCAGCATATTCGTTTGTTGTGTCATTTTATTTTTCCTCCGATAAAAATTAAAAATGCGCAGCCGAAACTGCGCACCGAAAAATGCAAAGCTCCGATTGCTGCGACACAACTCGTTTCCCATAGATAAAGGTATACGAAATAGAGCATGCACTTTTACCATGTGGTAAAGTGTATACTTATCTATGGGTAAATATTCAGTTGTGTCGCACTCCAAATTATAGCATAGTTTTTTGTAATATGCAATAGATTTATGAAATTTCATTTACAACAAAATTTTATAAAACTATTGAAATTCATGTAAAAAAATAGTATAATATTATTGTAATTTTCGGCTGAAATCTGCCGAAAAAATGCAAACGAAACGAGGAAATGCGAATGTACAACGATTTAGTCAATACCATAGGTTTTCTTAAGGACTTTGATCCGGAAGTATCGGAGGCTATGAACGATGAGCTTAAACGCCAGAGACGCAATCTGGAGCTCATAGCCAGTGAAAATATTGTTTCTCCCGCTGTTATGGCTGCAATGGGAAGCGTTCTGACCAACAAGTACGCGGAGGGGTATCCCGCAAAGCGCTATTACGGCGGCTGTCAGTGCGTTGATGTTGTGGAAAATATTGCCATAGAGCGTGCAAAGGAGCTTTTCGGCTGTAATTTTGCCAATGTTCAGCCCCATTCGGGAGCGCAGGCAAATACGGCGGTTTATTTTGCGCTTCTTGAACCGGGCGATACGGTTCTGGGCATGAGCCTTGCTCACGGCGGACACCTGACTCACGGTTCGCCTGTAAACCTTTCGGGGAAGTACTTCAATTTTGTTCCTTACGGACTCAGCGACGAAACGGAAACCATAGACTATGACGAAATCGAACGCCTTGCCAAGGAAAATAAGCCTAAGCTGATAGTGGCGGGCGCCAGCGCATATCCCCGTAAAATAGATTTTGAAAAAATATCCCGGATCGCAAAGAGCGTGGGAGCGTACTTTATGGTAGATATGGCGCATATCGCGGGACTTGTTGCCGCAGGCGTTCATATGTCTCCCGTGCCTTACGCCGATGTTGTTACCACTACCACCCATAAGACCCTCAGAGGTCCGAGAGGCGGCATGATCCTCTGTAACGACGAAGAGATCGCCAAGAAGATCAATAAGGCGATTTTCCCCGGAACACAGGGCGGACCTTTAATGCACGTTATCGCCGCAAAGGCGGTTTGTTTCAAAGAAGCTCTCGATCCTTCCTTTAAGGAATACGGCAAACAGATCATACTGAACGCTCAGGCATTGGCGGGAGAACTTGTAAAGAGAGGATTCCGTCTGGTTTCAGGCGGCACCGACAATCATCTTATGCTCGTTGATCTGCGTCCTTTCAGCATTACGGGTAAAGAGCTTGAAAAGCGTCTTGATGACGTATATATCACAGTAAATAAAAACGCTATTCCCAATGATCCTGAAAAGCCATTCGTTACCAGCGGCGTAAGAATAGGAACAGCAGCCGTCACTACCCGTGGACTTAAAGAGGAAGATATGCTTAAGATCGGTGAAAGCATTTATCTTACCGCTTCCGATTTTGAAGCAAACATGGAGAAAGCAAGAGAGATAGTTAACGGTATTTGCGCCAAATATCCTCTTTATGAATAAAAATCCCGATTTCCGGTTATAAGTGTAATATGTTTTAAATCCATATTTACGAAAGGACGTAAGAAATGACGGAGAAAGCAAGTACCATCGTGCTTAATTCAAAACAGCAGGTTGCGCCGTTAGGCATTGTCGCAACGGAAGGCGCAAAGGATCTGGGTAATAAGATTAACAACTATCTTGTTGAGTGGTCGGCAAATACGCCTTATGCTCAGCCCTCTTATCTGGTGGATAACGAATGCCCGAGATTTTCTTCCGGAGACGGAAAGGGCCTTATAAAGACTTCTATTCGCGGCGATGATATTTTTATTATTGTTGATGTGGGCAATTACAGCTGTACCTATAAAATGTTCGGCAGAGAAAACTTTATGTCGCCTGACGATCATTTTCAGGATCTGAAGCGTGTTATTCAGGCAATGGGCGGAAAAGCCCACAGAATAAGCGTGGTTATGCCGATACTTTACGGCGGAAGACAGCACAGAAGAAATTACCGCGAATCTCTTGATTGCGCCGTAATGCTTCAGGAGCTTCAGGCGATGGGAGTATCAAATTTAATAACTTTTGACGCTCATGATTCGAGAGTATGCAACGCCGTTCCCTTAATGGGCTTCGACAATGTTATGCCTTCCTATCAGGTGCTTAAGGCTATGTTCCAGGATATCAAGGATCTTGATGTTTCACCAGAACATTTTATGGTGGTAAGTCCCGACGAGGGCGCTCTTAACCGCAATATGTACTATGCCTCTGTTTTGGGGGTTCAGATGGGTATGTTCTATAAAAGGCGTGATTATTCCACAATAGTAAACGGCCGCAATCCGATAGTTGCTCACGAGTATCTTGGAAATTCCGTCGAGGACATGACGGTATTTATTTCCGACGATATAATTTCCTCCGGCGACTCAATGCTGGATATCGCTTACGAGTTGAAAAAGCGCAGGGCAAAAAGAATTATTGCCTACGCTACATATCCGATTTTTACTGCTGGTCTTGACAAATTTGACAAGGCTTATAATGAGGGAATGATAGACTATGTATTCGGTACGAACCTTACATACAGAACGCCCGACCTGCTTTCACGCGAGTGGTTCAAGGAAGTTGACGTGTCCAAGTATATAGCTTACCTTATCGCCGCAATCAACCACGATATATCCACCAGCAAGGTTATTGATCCTCATACAAAAATAAAATCCCTGCTTACAAAATACAATGTTAAAAGCGCGGAACATCTATAATAAATATGACCCCACCGCAATAAGCGGTGGGGTCATTAAGCGACAAGAAAGGAAACCAAATGCCATTAGCCGATAAGATACGTCCGGAGGAGCTTAACGAGGTTTACGGTCAGTCTCATTTACTGGGAAACGGAAGACCGCTGAAAAATATTATCGAGAGCGGACATATCCCGAATATGATATTTTACGGTCCTTCGGGAGTTGGGAAAACTACGGTTGCCAATATTATAGCCAAAAAAAGCAATATGGACTTGTATAAGCTTAACGGAACCTCCGCTTCTACCTCCGATATAAAAGAAATAATCGCTTCCCGAAATACTTTTTCTTCCGTTAACGGTATTCTGCTTTATCTCGATGAGATACAGTACCTTAATAAGAAGCAGCAGCAAAGCCTTTTGGAATATATTGAAACAGGAGATATAACTCTTATCGCCTCTACTACGGAAAATCCGTTTTTTTACGTATACAACGCTATTTTATCCCGCTCCACCGTATTTGAATTCAAGCCTCTTACTCCCGAAGAGATACGGCCAGCCGTTGAAAGAGGTTTCAGGCTTGCTTTTGAAGAATCGGGAGAAGAAACGGAGATTGAAGAGGGCGTTTTTGAACAAATTGCCAAGGGCTGCGGCGGAGACGTTCGGAAATCCCTTAACACGGTTGAGCTTTGCGTGCTTTCCGCCAACGACGGAAAAATCACCAAAGAGCTTGCCGCCGAACTTGCTCAAAGGAGCAATATGCGCTATGATCGGGACGGCGATCAGCACTATGACTTGCTGTCCGCTTTCCAGAAATCCATAAGAGGCTCGGACGAAAACGCGGCGCTTCATTATATGGCAAGACTGCTTGAAGCGGGGGATCTGCCTTCTGTATGCCGAAGACTGCTTGTAACCGCTTCGGAGGATATCGGACTTGCCTATCCGAATGGAATTGTGGTGGCAAAGGCGTGCGTTGATGCCGCCCTTCAACTGGGACTTCCCGAAGCGCGTATTCCTTTGGCTCAGGCGGTTGTCCTGCTCGCCACAAGTCCCAAATCCAACAGATCGGAAGAGCACACGTCTGA
>CANDLP010000076.1 GCA_947385505.1 uncultured Clostridia bacterium | reverse complement strand
CCACGTCCGTGCACACTCTTTCCCTACACGACGCTCTTCCGATCTCGTGTCTGATGTGCCTGACTTCTCTTCCCATATACGCCGAGGACGCGGCTGAAACCGAGGAACAGACGGAACAGCCGTCGGAAACACAGGACGATATTACGGAACAGCCTCAGGTTGTAACCAACTTTATAATGCCCAAAAACCAGCGGGCTACCATAATCACTCCCACGGTGGATTATCTTAACGGAGAAAATACGGACGAGGAAACGGTTCGCGGGGAGCTTGACGCGCTTTTTGACGCGCTGTCCGAGATCGGTCTTAACGCCGTATACATTAACACCGTTTATGACGGCAAAGCTTATTACACCACGGATATGAACAACGTGGACGTGACAGATTATTCAGCCGTTGCGCTTGAAAAGGCTTATGAGCATAATTTTAAGGCGTATATGGTATTTGACATGGGGTACGCCTTAGAAAACCGCGACGAGGGCGCGGGCGTTCTGGACGGACTTATTTCCAAGGCTCACCGTTTCGCCTTAAGATACAGGTGCGACGGCATTGTTATTGACGACTACTATTCATCAAAGGATTCGGAGAGCTATGCCGAATATATGAAAAAAGGCTCCGGTGTGGGCTACGACAACTATCTTTATGATACCAACGAGCTTTATTTTAAAACGGTAAGCGACGTTATACATATAACAGACAACACTCTGCCTGTGGGTATGCTTGTTACCGATATGTGGGCGAATTCCTCCTCCCATGAGGAGGGAAGCGCAACTCAGGATCCGGTACAAGCGCTTTACGACGGATTTTCCGATACGAGAAGATACATAAGCCGCGGCTATGCGGATTTTTGCCTTGTTATGGCTTACGGATCCATTACCAGCAGCGTATTGCCCTTTGAAGAGGTAACCGGCTGGTGGGACGAGCTGTCGGATAAATACGGCGTCACCATGTATGTGATACATTTTAACGAGCGTCAGGGTGAAGGCATGGAAGGCTGGGGCTCCGTGGACCAGATTCTGAAACAGCTTTCCGTTTCAAAGGAGCTTCCGTCCTTTGGCGGAAGCGTGTTCCATTCCTGCTCCGATCTTATCGCCGATACAAAGCTTAAGGAAAATATAATAAAGTTTTACGGAGATCAGATAAACGAGGCTTCGCTTTTTGAGGAGCTTAAAATGCAGTCGCCGTCTCAGCTCAGCTTTGATACCTACGAGCCTTATGTTGACTTTATGGGTACCTTTGACGAAAACTTTGACGTATACTACAACGGTGAAAAGGTCACTCTGAACAGCGCGGGAAATTTCTATTTTGAGGAGCCTCTCGAAATAGGAATGAACAGTTTTACCTTTGAGCACAAGGATAAAGTTTTCACCTATAATATAAGACGCAAGATAATAGTGCTTACCGAACTGGACGAATCCATTCTGGAAGGCAAGAGCTTAAGCGTAAACGGCGGCACAAAGATCGAAATATCCTGCACCGCCTATAAGGGCGCGGCAGTTACCGCCACACTTAACGGAAAAACCATAAGCCTAAAGGAAAGCGAAGGTAAGCAGGATTCTGATATAAACAGCGCTTACACAAGGTTTACCGGCACATATACCGTTCCCGAAGGGATCATTTCACAGGAACAGGAGCTGGGCACCATTTCTGTATATGCTGAATACAGCGGATATTCAGGCACGCTCTACGGCGCTTCGGTAAAGGTACTGGCTCTTCCCGAACCTCCCAAGGAGAATATAAACGTTGATATGGCGGATCAGAGCACGGCGGGCAGCGGCGAAGTTGTAGGTACTATCGACCCCATAAGAACGGAAGATGAAACGGTTCAGTATGTAAAAGTCGCCAACGACTACACAATCGTATATAACGGCTCCACTGCCGGCTCCATGCCCACTCCGGATTACGCTCAGCTTCCTGCGGGAACGCTTGACTATCTTCTCGCCTCGTCGGGTGACTATTACATAACCGAGTCCAATAAGCGTTTTAAAAAGACGGACGTAACTTCTTTTTCCGATACGGGATTGGGAGACAATCCCCTTACGGTAAACGCGGTAGGAAGCTATAACGGCTCCTCGTATATAAAATTCGGATTAAAATGGAAAATAGGCTATAATATTGATTTTATCGGGAACAATTATTATTCGGGCGGAGACGGCGGATTTAACCTTTACGATTTTACCGCCACACAGGTTCATATCACCTTTGACAACGTTACCTCCGTCACCAAGCTTCCCACCTTTGAAAACAACTATGTTTTCAGCGGGGGGAAGTGGGAAACCGTGACCGTAAACGGCATACCTAAGTTCAGACTGGTGCTTGATCTCAGGCAAAAGGGCGTATATATGGGCTGCGGAGCAACCTATAATGAAAACAAAGAGCTGGTGCTGTCCTTCGGAATACCCACAAACAATCTTTCAAATATGACGGTCGCTATCGATCCGGGACACGGCTATTGCAAGTCCGCCACCCTTTTTGATCCGGGAGCGGTAGGATTTATTACCGAATACGAATCCAATTCCGGCATCGCCAAGGAGCTTGAAAGTCAGCTTAAGGCATTGGGCGCCAACGTTATCAGGATAAAGACGGACAGCGATTTTGTTCTTACCGCCCAAAGACCTGCATACGGACGCGCCTATGGCTGCGATCTGTTTATTTCCATACACTCCAACAAGATTCCCGGCAACCCGTCGGTAAGAGGTACGGAGGTTTATTACTTCACGCCTTACAGCCAGCCGTTGGCGGCAGCCGTATCCTCGCAGATCGCCGATTATTTTACCCATAACGTTTATTCTGACGGCGCGGACAAGAACAGGGGCGCAAAGTGGAGCTACTACTGGGTAACGCTTCAGCAGGATTTCCCGTCGATAATGATAGAAACGGGTTTTGTCACCAACGAGGAAGATGCTTTGGCAATGGCGAATGCCGAGCATCAGAAAAATATTGCTTCCAGAATAGTCAAGGGAATACAGAGCTATATAAGCAGAAGCGATATTTCTTACAGCAGCAACGCCTCCACTGTTGTAGAGGGTTTAGGCTCTTTTGAAATTGAGTTTGACGAAGACGAAACAACCGCAGGAACCGACGGCGGTGAAGATGCTTCAGATATTTCCGATTCCGAAACGACGGAGGACACCTCAGAAAACGGTGAGGAAGCTGAAGAAAGCACGGACTATTCCGAAAATGACGGTTTTTCCGAAGACGAAGGGGAGATTGTGTTCGATCCTTTCGGATAAAATATGTGATGAAAATTTACAATCTTTATAATCTGAGGTACATATGAAAGAGGAATGTTTAATTTGCAAAGCGCCTCTTGAATATCTTAATGAAGATATTCAAATGGAGTGCGTTATTTGTCATAAAAAAGAAAGCAGCAAGACCCGATGTAAAAACGGCCATTATATTTGCAATGAGTGTCATATGCAAGGCATAGACGGAATTTTCGGCGTATGTTTATCCGAAGCTTCAAAGAATCCAATAGATATTTTAAACAAATTGATGAGTCTTCCATTTTGTCATATGCACGGACCCGAACATCATATTATGGTCGGAGCGGCGCTGTTAACGGCATATAAAAATGCCGGAGGTGATATTGATTTGAATAAGGCGCTGTCGGAAATCCGTAACAGGGGAAAAAGCGTCCCCGGAGGCGCCTGCGGTTTTTGGGGAGCTTGCGGCGCAAGTATCAGCTCCGGAATGTTTGTTTCTATTATTACGGACTCCACGCCCTTAATGATTGAGCCGTTTGCTTTATCAAATAAAATGACGGCACAGGCGTTAAACGCTATCGGTGAAGTAGGCGGTCCCCGCTGCTGCAAGAGAGATTCTTATCTTTCGGTTTTAAAGGCCGTTGATTTCATTAAAGAAAATATAGGTATTGAAATGGAAAAAAGCAGTGTGGTATGCAGCTTTTCTTCCCAAAACAATCAATGTATCGGAAAACGATGCCCTTTTTCACAGGGCAGTCTTAGTTGATATATTATAATTATAATCAAAAATTTTTTTAATCCGCATGGACTGTTTTATTATAGTTCACGCGGGTTTTTTCATATTCTCTATATGTCCGTTACGGTAATCAGTCAACGCATTTTTCGATTTTATACGATAAAATATTATTTTTTTCGCATTAACGTTTTTCTTCAGACTACGATTTTATTATCATCTTCCCAATGCCGCAAAGGCGGATTTTTTATTGTATGCAATACATTCCGCATATGTAAAATGTAGGCTGAATACGGATTTACGGCTATTTTAAAATACTGTTTTATATACGAAAATTTTTAAATTATGTGGGCAATATAATAAGAGAAAACATAAAAATTTTTTATGTCGAATTTTATATTTAACTGTGATAAAATCACGAAATATACTGAAATACAAAAAAACAACTTGAAATATATTGTAAATTGGTGTATTATATAGTATGAACGACATGTGAACCGTTTAAAAAACAGAAAGTGATAAGATATTTATAATATATGAAGAATTTAATTAAGAGCTTTAAAAACCTTTTCTATTTATTCTCATATTTTTGGAGATACGGAAAGGTTCTGTTTATAGTTTCATCTTTGGGGTTGCTGTACGCACCTATTCAAACTTACATAACCATACAATCGATAAAATTTACAGTAGACAGTATAACTTTAGGAATCCCGTTTTCTGCAATAGCAGGAAGGTTAATAATATATTTTGCTATATTATTTGTATTAAGTCTATATTGTTCTGTAATAGATAATTATTTATGGGAATTGCTTACATTAAGAATTACATCGGGGATTCGACACGAAGTATACGAGCATGTTGTTAAAACCGATTACAAATATTTTGACAATCCGAAGTTTTATGATGATTATTCTTGGACAACCGATCGCTTAAGTGATCTGACTGTTCAAGCAATGCACATAATACGCACTTTTCTGACCAGACTGTTTACAATTTCTACCCTTATTGCATTAACTTTATCAATGGATTGGGTATTGTTAATATTTGTTGCAATCAGTTTAGGAATCGGTTTGTCAATTTCAAAAGTTAAGAATAAAATAAACTTTAAAAAAACAGATGAATCGCAATCATTATACAGAAGTCAAAATTATATTCATAGACTTTTTTATATGAAAGATTACGCCGATGAGATAAGGACAACAAAATTATCGGAAATATTTTTGAAAAAATATGATGAAAATACAGAAGGTTTAATAAATGTTATTAAAAAACACCGGTCAAAACTAACATTTACAGGTATAATTCTTGATTCTCAAGAACTTTTATTTACCTCTTCATGTATGATATATTTAGCATATTCAATTTTATTTAGCAATCTTTCTCTGGGCAGTTTTTCAGCCCTTATCACTGCATCGGCACAGTTGAAAAGTACTTTAAACCAATTACTCGGTATAATCAATGAAATGCAAAACGTAAGTTTATATACAGACAGAATTAAATCTTTCTTCCAAACAAAATCAATAATAGAAAACAAAAAAAATGTAGGACGTATTCCGAATCAATTACCTTTTTCCTGTGCAGTTAAAAATTTGAGTTTTAGATATGATGAAAGCGAAAGACTTATATTAAAAAATATAAACCTTACAATTAAATCAAATGAAAAAATTGCAATAGTCGGAGAAAACGGCGCAGGCAAAACAACCTTGGTTAAATTACTGTTGAGGTTGTATGAACCGACATCAGGAACAATTGATATAAACGGAACCTCTATTGATAAATATAACCTTAATTTACTGCGGGAAAACATAGGAGTTGTTTTTCAAAACAGTAAGGTATATGCCGCTTCAGTTCGTGATAATTTGAAAATATTTTCAACAGAGATTGATGACGCTGATATATTGAAAGCTCTTGAATCAGTAGGTATTAAAGAGACGCTCAATAATATGAATGTCACATTAGACAGTCAAATGACAAGAGAATTTGACGAGAACGGATTGGTTTTCTCCGGCGGTCAAACACAATTGTTTAATATTGCACGATTATTTACAAAAAATTATGGTTTAATTATTCTTGACGAACCATCATCTGCACTTGACCCGATAAAAGAATACGAGTTGAATAAAATAATCATGAAAGAAATTAATAATTCATCCGTAATAATCATTTCGCATAGACTGTCAACCGTTAGGGATGCGGATTGTATATATGTTATGGAGGACGGAAGTATTATTGAAAGAGGAAATCACGAACATCTAATGCAGCTAAAAGGCAAGTATTTTGAAATGTTTAATATGCAGGCGGAAAATTACGTTAAATAAGCGTTTATAGGTTTAGATAAACACATTTAATAACAGCGGAGGTGTTGAATGGAAAAGGCAAAGATCGACAGAATAAATTTTCTTGCCGCCAAGTCAAGAACGGAAGGGCTGACCGAGGAAGAAAAATCGGAGCAGCAGGCGTTAAGGGATGAATACCGCGCGGGTTTTCGCAGAAGTCTTTCAGCTCAGCTTGACAATACCTATATTGTAGATAAAAACGGAAATAAAACCAAGCTTAAAAAGAAGCAGTAAAATAAGGAGGAATAAAGCCAATGTCAAAATCTATGACCGGTGGAGCGCAGAAGCTTATGGAGAATTTTCTTGAATCTTCATCCGGTAAAAGCGCACTTTACGATGACAATATGAACCTTGTTTGGAGCAATTATCATGAGTTTTTTGATAGTTTTGACCTTAAACAAGTTAAAAGCGACTGTCAACTGACCTCCGAGACCGCTTTATCGGTGATTGCGGACGGCGTCAGAGCGGTACTGAATATAACGCCGATTCATAAGACCGTGCGCACCATCTGCGCATATGTATGTATTATAAAGGACTCTTATGATATTTACAATCTTATGAGTAAAACCGTTATTTCCGACTTTTCCAATAATTTAATGAATAAAAGCAGGATCAGAATAGAAAAGCTTGCCTTGCTTAATAAACAGATAAATGAGGCAGCAATCGAGCTTAATGAGGACATAGCGGAGTCCGAACGGCTGGACAGGCTGAGCGGACTGATTCGGGAGCAGGATTATCTTATCAACGCAATGTTCAACGAAACAAGGTTTTATATAGATACTTGTTACAAGGAGCTGCCTGAAAACAAGGAATTTTGTAACCTTACGCTTATGTTCGCCGCCGTCTTCTCATATATAGGAGAAGATTTCAGGGAATTAAAGCGAAAAATTAGCCTTTCCGTACCTGAAAAGGATTACTATATTTCTAAAAGCGGCGGGATGCTTCTGCTGGCGTTTTTGCATTTGCTTCGCGCGCATATGACAGTTTCTCCCTTAAAAAGCTCCGTTACGCTGTCGGCTGAATATAACGTTGATGTATCGCCCTGCGGGTCTTTTCTTATAAAATTGAAGACGACCCTTCTTCCCGAAGATAAAACGGACGAAAGCGGACTTATTACCTCGCGTGCCTACCGCGAGCTTGCAAAAAAAGTGATTAAATACAATTACGGCGGCACTTTTGAGTGTATTGACACCAAAAAGAATATGCAGACTGTATTTTCCGTTCCTGTGGCCAAAAAGAACAGGGGCGCCATGCTGAACAGCTGCAATGTGTGCTACAACAACAGTGAAAGCGGTATTTACCGCAGTTATATGAGGGAGATGCTTAGACGGGAAGCCGAAGAGCTGACAGAGCCGGATTTATAAGGAAAATACGCAGAAAGTAACATAATATATCTTTTTTCGCAGCAGTTTTCTGTCCTTTTTAAAATGGCTGTCACATAATTATCATATTGATAGGATATAATTTGGATTGTCAGGAGGAATCCTGACAGTGGTTAATGATACATTAATCATAATTTCCTCTCCCAACATTTTCATTATAATCTCATTTGATTTCGCACATTTTGTGCAATACCGTTCAGTGAGGCGAAAGCTTTGCTGAACGATTTTTTTTAATAACTTGATTTCCGTGCGAGTGCGGGGTTTATGCTAATAACCATTTTAACGCAGGATAAATCAAAGTTTAGTATTATTTTACTGTTTTAAAAAATATTATTTTGCTTAAAATTAAGAAAGGAACAAAAAAATGTACAAAATTTTAATTGCTGACGATGAACAGAAGATTCGCGAGGTTTTAAGGGAATACGCGGAATATGAGGGGCATGAGGTAGTAGAGGCTGTGGACGGTATGCAGGCGGTGGAGCTGTCCAAGCAGGAGGACTTTGATATAATTATTCTTGATATAATGATGCCCAGATTGGACGGTTTTTCCGCATGCAAGGAAATACGCAAGTTTAAGCAGACACCTGTGCTTATGCTTTCGGCGAGGGGTGAAGAGTACGATAAGCTGTTCGGTTTTGAAATAGGAGCGGACGATTATGTGGTAAAGCCGTTTTCTCCCAAAGAGGTGCTGGCAAGGATAAACGCAATTATTAAGCGCAACAAGGGGTCGGATTCCGTAGCGGATACCGCGGTGTTTGAGGGGCTTGAGATAAATTTCACGTCAAGAGACGTGAAAATCGACGGTGTTAAGGCCAATCTTACTCCAAAGGAATATGATCTGCTGTTTTATCTTGTGAGAAATAAAAATATAGCTCTTTCAAGAAACAAATTGCTGGAAGAGGTTTGGGGCTATGACTTTTTCGGCGATGACCGCACCATTGACACTCACATAAAAATGCTGAGAAACAATTTGGGTCCTTACAGAAAGTTTATTGTAACCCTTCGCGGAATGGGATATAAATTTGAGACGGATGCCGACTGATAAATAATACCAGTGTCCCGTTCCGCTCGAAATTGACATATCCGCTTGCTATTTTACCATACGCTAGATCGGAAGAGCACACGTCTGAACTCCAGTCACGGAGCGTCATCT
>CANDLP010000075.1 GCA_947385505.1 uncultured Clostridia bacterium | reverse complement strand
CTTACTTTTGTGCGCCCTTTTTTCGGTGCTGTCGGTTTTACTGATTTTCAAACTTCACCTCTGATTTTATTTGTCAAACCGTGCGGTTTTGTTAAAATAAATATAAAAAGGCGTTTAATATTAATCTTTAGAAATTAAACGCCTTCTCATATAAAAACCTAAAAATCACATTACCATTTCTTCCTCCCACTCATCACCCTCATCAACAATGACCTCCTGAACCTTCCCAAACTCCAACCTGCTGTCAATTTCGGACTTCTTCATCATAAGCCGTTCAAACTCATCGGCATACTCAAAAGGTTTGCCGTAATTCATTTTTGCGATTTCAATTTCTTTTTCGGTTTTCTCAATCTCTCTAATAGCGGCTTGTTTTCTGTCGGGAATACTGTTTACAAGATTTTCTATCTTAATACAAATGCCGATACTTGTTAATGTAAAGGTGTTATCGTAAATAAAGCCGCTCTTGCCTGTTAAACGAACGGTTGCATTTTGCCTGAAAGCATAGAATTCGATGCCAAAACCGCGGAATTTGCCAACCGTACCGCTCGGTTCGCAGCTCTTATATTTATCGGAAGCCAGATACTTGTTAAATTGGTCAATAAGGGCATTTCCCGCTTCTGTTCGCTCAGCGTATCTCACATCTCCAACCTGCATTTCAAATTGCGATTTGAGTTGATTATCATTTAAAAGAGCAATATCCTCGTCAAACTTACTTATCTTCTTGTTTAATTTTTCAATATTGGAAGGCAGATAAACCTCGATGTCGGATTTGTATCTTGACTGTTGGCTAAGCCAGTCCGTTTGCAGAAGCTTTAAGCGGTCAACTTCATTATCGGTTTGCATTTTTTCGGCTATAAGGGGATTGTCGGCGGTTGCGGCTTTCATTTCCGCAAAGGTAAGCGCTGTTTCGTCTATGTCCTGACAGCTTCTTGAGGGCGCTTTTCCGGACAAAACCTGACTGATCAGCCGCTGTTTCTTTTCGAGAAGCTGCCAGCGGTAGCTGTCAAATGTACCTTTGGTGCTGTAATAATTTACAAATACCTCTGAATTGGTGTTGCCCTGTCTGACAATTCGTCCGTTCCTTTGCTCGATATCCTTCGGCACATAAGGCGCGTCAAGGTGGTGAGCCGCTATGAGATTCCGCTGCATATTAACGCCGGTGCCCAATTTAGACGTGGAGCCGATGATGATCTTAATTGCACCGCTGTTTACCTTGTCAAACATTTCAAGTCTTTTCCTGTCGTTGTCGGCGTCGTGTACAAAAGCGATTTCTTCGGGCAGAAAGCTTCCGGATTCTATAAGCTTGTCCTTTAATTCTTGGTAAACGGTAAATTTTCCTTTGTTGTTCGGTACGCTTAAATCACAAAAAACTACCTGAGCGGAATTTGGAAACTGCTTTTGAATTTCGCAAATTTGAACCGCACATACATTGATTTTTAAGCCATCCCAATCCTCCGCGTTAGGATCGTTTATCCGCGGGTCGAGTGACACATTGCTCATATATCCGCATACGGCAAGCATATTGTCGTCTTTTAGGCTTACTTTTTTATTTTCGATATTCTCGGCGCGTTTCATGCCTTCCTCAACCTGACGCGCCTGATCCGCCGACTGCTCACAAACGATAATCTGAGGTTTTCCCCCTATTATTTCGGGGAGATTTATCCCCTCAATATCGGTGGTTTTTACAACGTCGAAGCATTGGGAAAGCATATTGCACAATTCGGGAAGGTTTTTAAACTCGGCAAACCTTTCGCGCATTCGCCAACCGTTTCCCGTAGGCTTGACCTCCAAGGACACGGTTATATTTCCGTATACCGAAGCCCATTCGTCAAAGCTGTCAATACCGCTTTTTTGGAGCATTGGACGCTGCAAAAAGTGCTGAAAAACATAACATTCGGCTATGGAGTTGGACAGCGGCGTGCCAGTCGCCATCGTTACTCCCCCGCCGTTGTTTATCTCCTGAAAATAAGCGGCTTTCATATCCATATCAAAGGCACGCTGACTGTTGGCGCTCGAATTTATTCCGGCCACATTTGTGTGCTTAGTGGCGGTATAAAGATTTTTATAAATATGAGCTTCGTCCACAAAAAGGCAATCACAGCCTAATTGCTCAAAATTCATAAAGCTGTCCTTTTTGAAATCGGCACGAAGCTTTGTAAGCTTTTTATCAAGCGCTTTAATTGCGGAAGCGTATTGTTTTACGGAAAAAGCCCTCTTTCCGTCGCTTGCCCTTGCCTTTTCCTTAGCCGCCATCAGCTGAGCTTTTTTATCGTTGAATATAGCCTCCTGCCGTTCAAGAGACAAAGGTATTTTTTCAAACTGGCTGTGGGACATAATAACCGCGTCAAAATCTCCCGCGGCGATCTTGCCCAAAAACCTTCGCCTATTGCTTTTCTCAAAGTCCTTTTCATCTGTTACAAGAACCTTTGCCGCAGGGAAAAAACGGGCAAATTCTCTGCCCCACTGCGCAACTATGGGCTTCGGTACTATATAAAGAGGTTTTTTGGCTGCGCCTATGCTTCTCAGATACATTCCCGCTCCCGCCATAACGGTGGTTTTTCCCGCGCCGACCTCGTGAGCAAGCATTACGTTGTTTCCCGAAGCTATTCTCGCAATGGCGTTAAGCTGATGGGGGCGAAATTTAAAAAGAGGATTAAGACCGGGGATCGTTATGTAGCTTCCGTCATATTCCCTGACCTTAATATTGTTGAAACGGTCATTATATATCTGTTCAATTCTTTCGATACGTTCCGGACTTTTTAAAACCCAATTTCTGAATTCCGCTTCAATTTTTGTCTGACGCGCTCTTGCTATCTGGGTTTCATTTACATTAAGTACGTACTTTACGGCTTTATCGCCTTTTTGATTTATGTACTCAACAGGATCCTTTACGGCAACTCTTTTTTGATTAAGAGAACTCTCCATTATCTCATAGGCGTTCAGCCTATCGGTGCCGTATACTTGGGAAATCGTTATGGAATCCGACACGCTTTTATTGGTAATCTTCCATTGATTAAGCAGGCCGCTGTACTCTACGTCAACGGATTTGCCAATGCTTATTGAACCGATAACTCGATAATACAGCGGCGTTTCAAAGGTTTCATAAATAAAATCCCTGTACATATCAGCGGGAATATATACTGCGCCTACCGAAAAGTCAATGTCGGAAATGTTGATAAAGAGCGGCTGATTTTCTTTCAGTGCCGTTACATTGCGGTCAAATAAATTTGGGTACTGCTCTGCAAACTGCATTGCGGTACCCAATTTATCTTTTACATATCCGCTTAAATACTCCTCGGCGGTTTCCCAGCCGCTGCAAGGCGAACCGTCATATCCCGCGGGGTTCTGATAGATTTTATCGCCTAAATCGGTTATGACTTCTTCCTCCGATTTTCCGCAAAGACGTGCGATGTACGGTATATCCACTTTATTTTTCAAATTCAGCGAGACCGCGAGAGCCTCCTGAGGCGTGTCTACGCTTTCAATATATTTACTTGGAGAAATGGTGGCTTTGGTAAAAATTTCGGCCTTTTTATATATACCGTTTATCTCCGTTTCCTCTGTTTCTTCTTCCAGTGAAAGGAGAAGCGAGCTTCGCATATCCTCGCGAAACAGCTTTGAATTGTCTGGATTGTTTAAGTATCCGTACTCTTTTACAAATTCATCGTATTTTTCCTCAAGCTTTTTTTGCGCATTTCGGAGCGCGAAATCGCCCGATCCTTTTAATTGGACGTCTATTACCTCACGAAGCTCCTCGGAAAGACCGCACATGGCTTTTATCGCGTTTTCCGCCTTTACCGACTTGGTCTCATAGGGAAAAATGAGGTCGTTTTCCCGATAATACAAGCTATTGTTACTGTCAACATAAAAACAGTAGTTTTGTGAATCATTGGGAGCGGGAAGCCCGCTTTCTTCAATATCCTCTATATTTTCTTCAACTATCACAGTAGGTTCCGCCGTAAATTCCGCTTTTAAAGCGCCGAGCGCGGTTTCCAATGCGGGAATAAGCTCAACATCTTTTTGGGGCAGGCATTGTAAGTTCATACCGTAAGCGCTCTTTACTATCTTATGTTCGCCCAGAACCATTTCGGGATGCGTGTGGTAGTAAAGGTTAAAGCAGCCTATAAAATCTCCCCGCCGGTTATAAAAATCCTCCGGAGCCCTTGCCCAATCGGGCAAATCAAGCGAATCCATTTCGTAGCTTTTCGGCTGTTCTCTTTTTTTAAGAAAAATTATATCCGTTGTAACCGATTTTGCGCCCGCGATTTCTTTGAAAGCGTTATTGGGCAGCCGCACGGCACCTATAAGCTCGGCTCTGTTCGCTATTTCCACTCTCGCGGAGTTTGAATATTTGTCAAGCGTTCCAGAAGACGTTATAAATGCCGCAATCCCGCCCGGCTTTAATTTATCCAAAGCTTTTATAAAAAAGTAATCGTGCAGAATGTATTCCTCCGAATACGAATTGTCGGAAACCCTATAGTTTTCAAAGGGGACGTTTCCTACGGCTATATCAAAGGTATTGTCCTCATAACCGGTATATTCAAAGCCCTGTATGCGTATATCCGCGTTGGGATACAATTGCTTTGCAATACGTCCCGTAATGCTGTCCAACTCCACTCCGTATAAGTGAGATTCTTCGGAAATATTTTCGGGAATAACCGAAAAGAAATTGCCTGTTCCCATTGCGGGATCGAGTATCTCACCGCTTTTAAAGCCAAACCTCTCTAAACAACGATAAACGGGACGAATTATGTTGGGATCCGTGTAGAATGCGGTTAAGGTGCTGTTTAAAGCTGCTTCATACTCCTTACCGGAGAGTAGGGCTTTAAGCTCGATATATTCTTTTTCCCAATTGGCGGCACCCTTGTCAAAAGCCTTTGCCAATCCTCCCCAACCTACGTATTTTGACATAATGCCTTGTTCTTCGGCTGTGGCAAAGCGTTTTTCTTTTTCGATTTTCAAAAGCGTACGTATGGCGGCTATATTGTCCCGATATTTCGCCTTTTCACCCGACGCATAATCAATGTTAATATTTTCGTCAAGATGGAAATTAACAGGAACTTGTGGAACGGAAGGCTTTGTGAAATTGTTCGGTTCGCCGCCATTGATGCTTTGATTATTGTCTTGCGTTTGTTCACTATCACCAACGTTCTTTTGGGCGGTCAGAATTTCGTTTTGTGTTTGAGCCGTTTGTGAAGTCGGGGCAACTTCTTTTTCCGTGTTCTCAAATTCAACTAAAATATCTATTAGTTTATTTATAGCAGAAGTGTCACGGCTGTTGAAATTTTCTTTGGATTCGAGAAAACTTTCCGCACTGCCGATAAAACTCTCCGATGAAATATCAATAAGAGAAACTTTTCCTATCTGTGAAATATAGTCAAGCGGATCATCTTTCTTAAACGCTTCTTTCAGATCATCGAATGAAAAGTAATTATATACTAATTGCCCGCCCTCGCTGCTATCCGGATTGTAATATACTTGGGTAATGCTTTCATTTTCCGAGTTAATATAATATTTATCAACGTTATTGTATTTTTGGATAATTTCATGCTCAAGCTTTTCGGCTTTTAAACGACTGTCGGGTATTCCTTGATATTCTCCGTTGTCAATCAGTTTGGAAATCCTTTCGGCGATTTCATTCCATGTCAAGCTTATTTTTTTACCGTTATTAAATGAAATGGAAATACCTTTGCCGTTGTGGTTAACAAACCTCACATCTCCCTTTCCGCTGTGACCGCCTATTCCATATTCTTTTTTCAGCATTTCCGAAAAAGCCTTTTTATCGGGCTGTTTCTCGGTGTAAAATCTTTCTATGCGTTCTTTTCCACCCGCAAATCCGCTTCCAATCAACAGTTCTTCCCGTATAACAGTCTCGCTGCCGTCCTGTTCGTATTCTTCCGAAAAAAACGTTTCCTGCAAAAACTCTTCCTGCCGAAAATCCGGATTATGAGTAATAACCGATTTAATTTTTTCCTCTTGATCATCTGTTTCGGATATTTCTTTGTCAAAAGCAGTATCGCACAATTTTCTTAGATAGGGAATCAGAGTTTTTCTTCCGTCAAGATCGTCGCTTTCATATTCCTTCAGATACCAATCATTAATCGTTTCCAGATGTTCGATCAGCGCTCCGTCGCCGTCGCCTATATCGTAACGTCCGGAATATGTGTATTCCTCGCCGTAAATTTTAGCGTAGATATTAAATCTGGTTTTATCGTACCATGATCCCGTCCAATCTTCTTTTTCGCGATTTATACGCTGCTCGCTGTCAAGAGAAGCAAACAAAGTATTTGCCTCCGCAAAGGAAAGGATCTCACCGTCTTCAAACGCTTCGCTTTCAGACCATAATATTTCCACAACCGCGTCGCCGTCCCCGATATCCGAAAAAGAAAAGGAGTCGTCATTTTCAGACGACTCCGCTGTTTTAATATTATTTACGGAAGCTGCCACTCCCTCACGTCTGACAGGTGGGGTAAGGTCATCGCCGCTTTCCTCAGCTGAGCTACTAATTCCTGCATAAGCTCGTTCCCCTGCCGCTGCGCTTCCAATTGTATTTCCGCCAGCGCTTGCACCCGTTCGTCCCAGTTCTTGGGCAGGTTCTTCCGCATAGCCTTCATTATTTCGACCTCCCTCTCGTCCGCTCTGTCGGCTATCTCTTCCCATATCCGTTCGCCCAATCCGCTCATATTCACCACGTCCAATGCCGAGGGGCTGAGTCCGTTCAGCATATCTATCGCTCTCCTCGCTTTTATACTCAACTCCGCCCTGCTCTTGGGCGCTTTCAATTTCGGATAAAGCGCTCCGTTCTTCTCCTCGTACTCCGGCACTGTGTCCCTGAATCTGATACTGCTCATAATCTTTCCTCCTTATTGCGTTTTCGATTTCCATAAGCGCGTTATGCGCTGCTTTCATTGATAAATTTCCCGCCGTTATCAGCAAGCCGTCGGGTATAATTTCGGATACCGAGGAAAAGTCAAGGGTATCCGAAGGTATTTCATAGCCGCACCTTGTCATTATTATACAAAATGCGCTGTCGGAAATAAACTTCTTGATTTCAGCCTCGTTTTGGTACTCAAAAATGCTTATTTCTCTTTCAATATCCTCCAGTATGCTTTCCATAGCGGAACGGTATACGCTGTTGATCACCCCGCTTAATTCGGTATAATCGGTACCGTATTTTGAATTATATCTTCGTATCAGCTTTTCGCGCTGATCGGCCGACTCTTTTATATTCCAGCTTTTTTCTATCGACGGACCATAAGTCTGAGAAATATCAAAAAGGTATTTCAAAGCGGTGTCGGTTCTCGAGGTGAAAACGGCTATGCTGCGTTCACCGCGTCTTATGTGTCTGCCGAATCTGTTCCAGTCGTGCATTGTAGCCATTATCGAAACATTTTCCGACTGCGCGTTTATCAGCATGGCTTCCGCAAAGCTGAATTTATAGTACCTTGCGATGTTTTCAAGGGTATGCTGCCACAGTTCGGGCTGTTTTATCTTTTCGATTTCCTTATCGTACACATTTTGAACATGTTCAAGTCTTGTCATTTTTCCTCCTGTTAAAATGATTTTATCACTTTAAATTAAAAAAGTCAAGTTTTTTACAGAAAAATTAAAAATAATAAGAAACCCCATACCGGAGTTTCTTATAAATGCATAACTTTTATATTTTACTGAATTTCCGATTCTTGACCTTCTTCGTTTTCGGTTTCCTCTGTGATCACCTGATCTTTAACCTCAGAATTAACGCCGTCAATGCAGTTTTCGTATATCCATTCTTTTAAAGATCGCATATCATTAGTCTCGTAATATTTAACAAGCATGGTCTTAAATGTACCGTCCAATTCAACAGGAACGGAAAGAATACCTTTACCGTTTTGTATCAGTATTTTATTGCCTGCCATTGAAGCCACTCTTTTATTGCCGTCCGCAAACATCTGACTTCGCATTATCCAAAGCATAACCGAAATCGCTCTGTCGGGTACAACGGGGATTTTCAAAAGCTCCTGCAATTCACAATGGAGCTTTTCCGCGTGTGGACTAGCGGGACGCCACAGTGTACCGCTGACCAGAATATCATCGCTGCTTCGTAATTTACCCAGTTCATTGTAACTCACATCGTATCTTGCAACTATTTCGTGGACGGATTGTAAGAATCCTAAATTCACGTCGGTGTTAATGTTATCCAAAACATAGTGCCAAGCGTCACGAAGGCAAAACACCTTGCTGATCTCCGACGGCTTTAATTTTTCCACGCCTACGTCGTTCAATATGTCAACAGTATTTGCATAAGTAACGGCAATACCCTCAAGGTTAGCGCTTTTATATACAACGTCAACAAGAAGTCTTTTTGCCAAGAAAATATTTTTTTCCTGCGACATTGAGTATTTATCATTTATACCTGTCATTAAATATTATCTCCATTCTGCAATAGCCTTTATATGAACATTTTTATTATACGTCGATTTTACTCAAAAGTCAACAATTCCATTTTATTTTTACCAAATTATACAAAACCCGATTTATTCTATGTTTGATCATCATTACATGCAAAAAACGAATTAAAGACTTTTATGTTACCCTCCGTCTTATCAAAAGCCATTTTATCCTTTATATATGGCATTAACAAGGGCGGATTACTGATATAATCAAATGAATTTTGATCTATCAAGCCATTTTTAAGAATCTTGTTCCACTCTTCTTCACCGCAAAGATTGATTATAACCTTAAACGGCTCATCTTCCATAAGATATGCGGAATCAAGTTGTCCAACGGAATTTGAGATACCGTCAAAGCTTACGTCGGCAACTATTATGTTTACGGCGTTTGGTTGAAGCGGCACTCTTCCGTATTTTCCC
>CANDLP010000074.1 GCA_947385505.1 uncultured Clostridia bacterium | reverse complement strand
TTCAAATTCAGACCTCCTTTTTCGAGTTTCCCCGCTCTGCATTTTTACGGGCTTGCGACCGTCTTCGGCTGCATTAGGGCGGGGCTTGCGCCCCGTAAGGTAAATTTAACATAAATCCTTAATTGTCGCCGCCACAATACACATAGCCTGAGTATTTGCGGCGCTGTGTTCGGGATATTCTCTTGACTGCTGTGCCAACACCTGAAGCTGATCCAAAAGAGTGACCTGTGTCGGCGTGTACCGTGCCACAGCTTCAAGTGTGGTTATGCTCATCAGCCTTTCAAGCAGCCGAGGCAGCCACTTTTCACTTGCGGCAAATTCGCCTTGAATTTCACCGTTTTCGTCAATGATCTTATAATTCATCTTCCTCCTCCGGATCCTTGTACTCATCATCGTCCTCTTGGCATTCGTCCTCGGTTTCGTTTTCGTCTTCAAAGGCGTTTACATAATCAACGGTAAGCTTGCAGCGTTCACAAAAATATGTACCCTCACCGTTCGGCAATCCGTATAAATGCTCCTCATCGGCGGGAGCAGGAGCTCCGCAGCAGCCGCAGGGTTCCGTTGCCGTGTCCGCCGCTTTTTCAATGGTGCAGCCGAGCCTTGATCTCGCAGCGTGTACGTCATTGGTTTCCAGACCGAGAGCCAAAGCAATGTTGGCGTTTTTTACGCCCTCCAGTGCCATTACCTGTAAATCCGCCTTTTGTCTTGCTGTTAAATTCATAGTGTTGTCCTCCGTATATATTTTAATTTTGCATTAACCAAACAATCCGCCGATAACGCCCGCAATTATTGTAACTGCAAGAAGCGTCGTCCCTTGTACCATATAAACCGTAAGATCACCGCCGCATTCCGCCGTTCCGGTGCAGCCTAATAAAAAGAACAAACATATTGCCATCACAATGGCGCACAGCGGCTTTTTAATTTTTTGCCATTTGTCTTTCATATCAACATCCCGATTCCCGTTAAATCCATTCTCATAAATTTAGCCATATTAGCCAGTCCGTCCAGATCGTAAGCTTCCGCGTCGTAAGCATTTCCGAAAAGCCTTACCGCGCCCCTTATACCTTCTGCACTCTGGGCGATCTTGTGCAGGAATGTAAGTTCCTTGGTTTTCTCCTCCGCCGTTAAAATCGGGAAAAGCTGTTCTATATCGTGATACTGCACGTCTTTTGTTTCAAAATAGGGGCGCTGCCATGTGCGGTTGTTTATCTGGCGGTAGCTGTCCTTGGTCTTGCCCTCAATTCGTTCGCGGATACCGTTGTTTCCCACTATCGCCACGCCCAAGGTCTGCCCTCTGTCCGCAAAATAGTCACTGAATGAGCGAACGGTTTCAAGCCCGTGAAAGGTGAGGAGCTGCCCTTCGTCTATAATAATTACCATGCCGTCATGGAGTTTGGAGCAGACGTTGAACCAAAGGTCATCGGCTCCTGCGGCAAGCTGCGCCCCTAATTGTAAAGCTATCAGCTTCAGCAAAGCTTTAGTGGATTTACAGCAGGGATTCACGGTAACGACAATGCTGTCGATAGGGTTTTGGCGCTTGAATTCCTGTACCGCCTTGGTTTTTCCTATCCCCGCATGCCCTGTTATAATACTGAAACCGCCCTTTATCTTGCAGGATCTGATAGTTTCGTAAACCTTGCTTGAAATCGAGGTGGGAACGTACCCCTGTTCGCGGTAAACGTCGGCGGCAGCTTCCTTGGTGTTAAAGTAGGCGATAATTTTGTCTATCTGATTTGCCGCGTTTCCCGTATATGTACCGCTTTTTATCAGCGATATGACGGCGCTGCTTATGCCTATCCGCTCCGCCGCCTTGTTTGCCGATAAGCCTTCCCTTTCGGTGAAGTCATCGAATTGCTTTAAGGCTCTTTTTTGAATTTCCGTAAGCTCTTTCATTTTTACCATCCTTCGTTGTTGCGCCGCTTTTCGGCGTTATCGTTAAGCTTTTCCAAATCCATAAACTCAATGCTTGCAATGTTGGCGAGGTCGGGGTTTTCAAGCACCTCTTTTTCCGAGAAAACAGGCGTGAATTTTTTCGGCTGTTCAATGTGGAATTTCTCCAAGCCCTTTTCTGCGCGGATAATTGTCATTTTGAGCAGGTCAATAGCTTGATCTCCGGTAACATTTTCTTTAATTCCCTTGCCATATTCCCTGATACTTTTTCTTACCGCGGAAAGGGTCTTTTCCGCCGCGGCGATTTCGTCCTTATCATCGGTAATATAAGGCACCTGCATATCCATGTCAAGCTTCCATGTGTCAATGTATCTGTCGGTCTCCTTGTCAAATATCCTTGCTTCCATAAGATTAGCGGGATCGTAACGAACATATACCTCTTTGCCGATATACCGCCAAGTTTCCCGTCCCGCCTCGGTGCAGTAATAACGCAGGCGTTCGTTTTTAAATTCGATTGAAACGCCGTTTTTGCTCACCTTCTGGTATCTTGAAACACGGGCAAGGAGCAAAGGCAGATCGCCATCGGCAGCCTTGCGGAATTCGGTTTCCTGTATGCTTTCGTTCCAGACATCAATACGGTTCATGCCTTTGTATCTCTTTTCCTTGCCGCCGTATTCGGACATATTGTAATCACCGTCAGCGTAAATTTGAAACAAATCGCGTATTTGCTGATCCTCGGGAATAACGCCGTGCTTGATTTTCCATTTCCATGTTTCGGGACGTTCAAGTATCGTTCCGCCGCAAAAGGTTCCCACCATTTTGCTGAAATGGTTTTTTACTGTGTAGAACATGCGTTCTATCGGCTTTGCTTTTGCGTTGCGAACCTTGGCGTTGACCATTTTTATTCCCATCATCTGAAGAATGGTAGGCGGGATTTCGTTTTCTTCGTCAAAGTCTTCTCTCGTTATTCTTGCACGGTTTCCCATTCCGCCAAAGTCATGCGTGAGAAACTCTCTGCCGTTATCGACATAAATTATTTTCGGTACTCCGTAATGCATGATACCGTGTCTTAAAGCTAACAGCGTACTGTTGAAATCGGGGTTTTCCGTTATGTTCCAACCGACCATAACTCCCGATTTTGCGTCAAGAAAAGCGGTAAGATACAAACGGTGGCATTGTCCTGCCTCTCCGGTCGTATGAAAATCAAAGGTGTGGTTGTCCGCAACCCAGACATCGTTGGCGTACAGTTCGTCGTACCAGCGGTCTACCGTTGGGAGGTAGCTGTCGCTTAATGCCTTCTCACCGTGCCGCAAAAGCTTGACTACCGCTTCGGGTATTTTTTCGACCTGTCTTCTGAAGGAGCGCTCGGACGGGATAAGCGGAACATCTTGGGGGTAAAACTCCTGCGTCCATGTGATAGTAAGCCGATACACCTGCGAAAGGGGCGGACGGTTTGTGTCAAAGTAAAAATACATAAAAGCGTCAAGAATGTGCTGCGGTATGCCCGTATTGCCTTTATTCCAACCGCCGCGCTTTCCTATAAGAGTTTCCAGATCGTCATTGCGGTAAGCATTGTATTTTCTGTATAAAACGTCTTCGCTTATGATTATGTCGGGGTGTTCGAGCTTGCATTTCGCCACAAAAAGCTTGTCGGTCTCAACCTTGTGCTTTGATACGTCCCTTATAAGCAGCCATTCTTTTATTATATCCGTCCAAAACGCGATTTCTCGGCGTTCGTTCTCGGTGAAGTCCTCGAAAGGCTTTTTAATGATATTTAAATGCTTTTTTTCAGCCGTTTTAATGATTTTGCTTTCGGGCTGTAAGCCCAATTCGGTGCGCTTGCGGGCGTAGTATCTGGATTTTAGGTTTTCGGGAAGGGCATCTATCGGTATTCCGTATTCTTTGCGGTTGTTGGAGGCGGCGGGGAGTTCTATGGCGGTAAGCTTGCCTTCTTTAATTATTTTTCTGAGATATTGCGGTGTGCAGCCTTTCAAGTCCGCAACTTCCGCAACTTTAAGGCATTCCAAAAAATCACCTCCTTATTTAGTGAAAAATGGGGATTGACAAAAGCCTAATCTTTTGATATACTATTTTCAGAGCCAATGCAGATGTTTTCTAATTCATCTTGCACATAGAGCGCCAACGATTGCCCGGTCGCAATAAGCTTTCGTTTGAGCTCCGGCTCTATTGTTTTGTCTTCAAGCATGGTGTCAACGTTTTTGAGGTAGCTTATAGCTAAGCTGCGGGCTTCGGATTTGAATTGTTCTAAAGTCATGATTTTGTTTTCCTTTCTGATAAATATTCTTTTATTGTTTCTCGGTTAATGACGGTCTGCAATACGTCCGCTTTCGGATCGGGCAGCAGCTCGCCAAACAAGCTGCCGCCTTCGCACGGAACATCAAGGCTTATCGACTGTTTTTTTAACAGCGACCTTCGGTGATCATATACCGCCGAGTACATTGCACGAAACGCTATTGTGGAAAACGCCCACTGTCTGAGCTTGTTTTCACAGCAATAATTTTTACAAGCCCGAAGATACCGCAATATCACAACATCGTAATATTCGCTGACATCAAGGCGGTATTTGCTCAAAAAGCGAAACACCATATCATGGTTTTCCGCTGCGAAGTCCGATTCCTCTTTTGTCAGCGGCTGAAGCGGCGGAGCGTAGCTCATATATTTTCCTCCTTTCTGACCTGCCATCATCGGTACGGGGCGGTCGTTCCCCGCAGACGGACGGTTACGAGCCGCCCGTTTCGGCTAATCATTTTATAAAGCAGTTGTTTTCGTAATCGAAAACCCCGTAAAATGTACCGTTTACCGAGACATTGCCAATGGTTTCGGTGTTGCTGTCGATTGTTACGCAGCCTTTGGGAAATCCTCCGTTTTCGCGGAAGTAGCTCATAAGGGCTGTTCTTTTTTTAGCCATGCTCATTTGCCGCACCTTCTTCCCACAAGCTTGTCCAGAGAACAGTCAAGCACATCGGCGATCCGGATAGCGAGAAGCAGGGGCGGTACCTTTGTGTCGTTTTCCATTCTGGAGATCATTGCCTGTTTTACGCCTAACTTTTCCGCAAGCTCAGGCTGGGTCAAGCCCGAATTTTCGCGGAGCTGTTTAAGATGTTTGCCCATTGTCATGCTGTATCAGTCCTTTCTATTTGATAATTTTAAAGTGATTGCGCTTGTATCTGCTTACGGCAGGCTGTGAAAGCTTGATACCGTTCTCCGCAAGAAAAGCCGATATTTTTTTGGAGGAATACAAGCCGCTTGTCATCATAGCGTGCACCTGTGCTTTAAGCTCATCGTCAAGCAGATCAATTGTAGAGGGAGTTTTGCCGCAGCCGTAGCAGTAGCGAGCGGATATAATCTCTTTTTTATACTGCGTGGTAACTGTCATGTTTGACGGTGGCGTTGCATATTGTTGGGGTTGAGGTTGCGACTGTGCAGTTTGGGAGAAAAACGGTATAAGCTGTTTCATAACTTCGCTTACCACCGCGGCGGCGGTCTTGGTGACAAGTTCCTCAATATTGGGAGCATAGCCGCCGTTGTGCCTTATGCTTGGGAGGACGGTGTCGAAAACCCATTTTTCAAATTCAACGGCTTTGGGAAGCTTTGAGGAAACTATAAGGCGATAAAGGTCGCCCTCCGGTATGTAGTTTACTTCTTGAATACCTCCATTGGTGGGGGTCTCCATTTTGAAGACCCCTTTGCAATGCTTTCTAATTGCATCGGCGGGTTTGGCGTAACCGAGTATTTTAGCGCACTGGGTGGCAGGAAACCATTCCTTACCGTCAATAATCAGTACGCTAAATTCTCCAAATTCGGAGCTGCTAAATACTTTTAAGTTGTTCATTTAGACCTCCTCTGAAAATTTGTATACGACAAAATCCGGTTCGTCAGATTTTTTGCTTTGATTTCTAATGTGGTCAATGCCTTTCATTACTTGCTTTGCTAATTCATGAGAATCGCACTTAAGAGTTACAGTTCTTCGATTTTGCAGTTCCAGTGCAAGGTCGGCTATTTCTTTCGGGGTACCGCTGATTTTAATCTCCATTTTCTGCGCTCCTTTCCTCGTTAGCGGAGGTGTCCTCCGTGTTCTCTTCCTTTACGGCAGATGTTTCAACAGAAAACAGCTCCGCAAATTCTTTCATTTTTTCTTTTGTTAAAGTGAAGTTGATCATATGTTTTCCTTTCTGTTTAAATTTAGGCAATTGTTTTACCCTTCCGGGTGATTTTTGACATATGCCTTTGCTTGTTTTTCGGTATCAAAACAAGCCATGCGATATATAATAAAGGCAGGCATATAATAACCGAGTCTTCCCCCGCCAACAGGTTGGCTTTCAACTTTTCCACCATATTCGGCTACATATTCATTGGTTCGACTGTCTTTCCTTATTCTCCACTCCATGTTTTGACTCCTTTATTCTTTATCCGAACGAAAAAGATAATAAAAATCCATATCTGAAAAAAACTCTTTATGTATCTTATACATTTCCGTTCGGGTAAATTGTGATTTTTCAGTTACCTTATGGGACATTGCTTGTACGCCTATGCCAATAAACCGTGCTATTTTTGCTGATGAAAGATTTCTCTTGCAAATTTCAAGCTTTAAATTTATAAGCATATTCTTTCGCCCCCTTTCATTATAGTAAGCCCGCACATTTCAAAAATATCAATACAGATACCACAGAACCCACAACAGATGAAATAATCTGTACCAATATTTCCAGAGCAGATATACCGTATTTGCTCTTTTTTGTTTTATCCTGCTTCATGTTTTCCCCCTTCCTACTAAATTTAGGCTAAAACACTTGATTTTACCAGTTGGTTATGATATTATAATAGCGGACATCTATGCCTTTTATTATTACCACGGTTATATTATAATACGCCAAAGTGAATTTGTCAACGCTTTAAATACACTTTGGAGAATTTTGTCTGTTTGCACAAATTTCAAGGAGAGTTTTGATTTATGTTTTACGATAATTTTTTGACTTTGTGTAAAGAAAAAGGAGAAAAGCCTACTCCTTTGTTAAAAAAGCTTGGGTTAAGTCCCGGAAATTTAGGAAAATGGCAAAACGGTGCAAGTGTTAACTCTGATATACTTCAAAAATTGTCAATGCACTTTGGTGTATCTATTGACAAATTGCTCAATGGGAAAGATAATATATTAACTGATGAAGATGAAAAAAAGCTTTTAAATTACTATAATGAGTTAGATGAAGTAAGTAAAGCAAGCGTCCTCGGCAAAGCCGAGGGCTTAGCCGAAGCAGCCCGCCGTAAAAAAGCGCTTAAAGCAGTGCCAAAAGCAAAACCCAAACAACTGTCCACACCGCCCCCCGTACCCGAAGACCCGGACGATGAAGACGAATACGAGGAGGAATATTTAGAAATCCCCATCGCTGAAATGCCTGCCAGCGCCGGAACGGGTATATATCTTGACAGTGATTACAGCGAAACAATAAAGGTAGCTGCGAACTGGAAAACAAGGCAAACCGATTTCGCGGTCAAAGTATCCGGCGACAGCATGGAACCGCGTTTTTGTAACGGTGACATTGTATTGGTACGGGAACAGCCCGTCAAAGTCGGAGAAACAGGTATATTTGTATATGAGGGCGAGGGGTACATCAAGGAGCTGGGTGAAGACTGCCTTATTTCCCTGAACCCCGAATATCCTAATATTCAGATAGAAAATCCGGACAGCCTTTTTTGTCAAGGAAAAGTTATTGCCGTTCTCAAACTGGTGAAAAAAAGAAGATAAAATTTTAATAAAAAAACCGCCTTAAATTCAACCGTTTAAGGCGGTTTTTTTATGCCCGAAAAAAATGACACTTTTGGGGTAGACTTGACATATTTTTAATGGTATACTATTTTTAGCGATAAAACTCCACTTTAAACAGTTCTTAGAAACTGTTTAAAAAATCATTTAAAAATTTAAACAGGGGGAATTATGGAATACGAGGTAGTAACAACGGTAGTCGGCTTCATAATAACGGCAGTTGTCGGGGTGGTAGGATTTTTCCTCAAACGTACCATGAACAGACAGGACGAATTTGCCACCAAAACTGACGTGAAGCGCGTGGAAAAAGAGGTCGAGGAACACAAGCACGATATTAAAACGCTCAACGACAAATATGTCACCAAGGCGGAGCTTAAAGAAATCAAGGAGGATATGGCGGACATACGCGAATCCATCGAATATTTAAGCAAAAATTCAATCAGCCGCGAGGATTTTTTCAGAAATATCGCCGAGGTAAAGGGCGATATAAAGGATCTTAAAGATTTTCTTATGAAAAAGTGAGGTGAGAAAATGGAAACGGAAAAGCTTAAGGAACAGGCAAGAAAAAATGCTTTCAGAAGCAATAACGGCGCTGTGATACGTGCGGTAAACATTATCCGCACCGATTATGTTCAGCTCGATATGGTTCATTCGGCGCTGAAACCGAAGATAGGGAAAGCCGAGATCATGGACAGCATAAATTATCTGACCGAGGCGGAATACATAAGGCTTCGCGTTATCGGAACGGACAGGCAAAGCACGCTTGCGGACAGCGATTTTTCCGAACTTGAAGCGAAGCTGACGGCAAAAGGGATACGCCTTATAAACGGTGCCGAAGCCGACCCTTGCATCGACCTTTAAGGAGGTGTAAAAATGCGCAAGCGCAGACAAAACCGAAAGCGCGGAAAAATAGACAAGCGCCCCCAAAGCATACGCGAAGCGGTGGACATGATGATCCAGAATCCCGCCGAATACACCTACCGCGATATTGTGGACTTTATCAGGGACAACGGCTTTGAGGTTTCCCCTTCGTCTGTCGCGCGGTATGCGGCGGGGCTGAACGCCAAGCTTGAGGACGTTATGCTGATAAGTGAAAGCTTTCGGGCAATAAACGATGAATTGCAGAAATATCCCGAAATTGACACAACAGAGGCGCTGTGCAGGGTTACGGCGTACAAAATGCTGGAGGCTGTACAGGCAATGTCCCCGGAACAGCTTAAGGA
>CANDLP010000073.1 GCA_947385505.1 uncultured Clostridia bacterium | reverse complement strand
CCCACGTCCGTGCACACTCTTTCCCTACACGACGCTCTTCCGATCTGGTTTAATTGAAAAGAAAGGGGCTTATACCAATGCATGATATTTTATTGATTCTGCGGCTGCTGTTGGCGATCGCGTTAGCTTTTGCAGTGGGAAAGCTGGTTTCAAAGCTGAAACTTCCGTCTATTTTAGGGTGGCTGATTGCCGGTATGATTTTGGGACCGCATGCGTTTTCGTTGGTCAATCAGGAGATATTGGATAATGTATGGTATCAAAATATCATGCACATTCTTGAATGCGGCGTAGGTTTGATGATCGGCACGGAATTGGTTTGGAATAAAATCAAAAAATCAGGACGCGCAATTGTGATTACTACGTTGACACAGTCGCTGGGAACTTTTTTAATTGTTTCGCTTATTTTTGGAATTGTATTCTTAATAACGGATGTACCTTTGTATTTAGCGTTTTTATTCGGCGGTATCGCATTGGCTACAGCGCCTGCGCCTGCTCTGTCCATTGTGCGGGAATTTAAGACAAAAGGCCCTGTCACGTCTACGCTGATTCCTATGGCTGCATTGGACGATATTGTAGGATGCATTGTATTTTTCAGTACGGCAGCAGTCGTTGCCGCCAATTTATCCGCAGGAGATTTACCTGCATATATGATTGCACTGGTAGTAATTTTACCATTGGTGATCGGAGTAGTTACCGGGCTTTTAGCGGGCGTTGTTTTGAAAAAAGAAAGAAACAGGCCGATGACCTTGATTTTGCTTGCGGTTACCATTTTAGCGGCTTCCGGCGTCGGCTTTCTGTTTAACGGCTTACTCCCCCGCCCCATACTTAACTTTATGTTGATCGGCATGTCGTTTTCCGCAGCTTTTTCAAATATGATTCCGGAAAAACGATTAGAGCAGATCATGGGATATTTCAATCCGATTCTCGGATTTGCTATGATTATTGTTATTTTAAATCTCGGCGCTCCGTTGGATTATCATTTGATTCTTGGGGCAGGAATATATACTGTAATATATATTCTCGCCCGTGCCTGCGGCAAATATTTCGGTGCGTTTTGCGGCGCGGCATTCACAAAGTCGCCGAAAACCGTTCGGAACTATCTGGGGCTTACACTGCTGCCGCATTCGGGCATATCGTTGGTTTTTACGGGTATAGCCGTCGGAGTGCTGAGCGGACCGGTGCCGGAGTGCGCTCAGATTATTCAGGGAACAATTGCTGCCGCTGCTGTTATCAATGAAATTATAGCAGTAATAATGGCAAAAAAAGGTTTTGAGTGGGCAGGTGAGTTTAACAAGAACATTGCTGTCGATGATACGGAACGTTTAAATACTCCAATGTGACGCAAACACTTTCCACAAACAAAGGAGCGTTGCCGTTTCCGTTATTTCGGGGGAGGGAATACAAAATAATTATCCCGTAGAAACACGTGATGAATTATTTCCGCTGTTCCAAGAAAACAGCGGCGGACTTACGAAAATTACAAACGGCGGCAATACCTTTTACTATGGGCGAAAAGGTGAACGGTTAAAATCGTTCGAGCCGTTCAAAGTTAATGCGGTAAGCACATTGGGTGCGGGTGATTCGTTTAAGGCCGGCTGCGCATACGCTTTGCTTAAAGGCATGTCGGATGATGAAGTTGTACGGTTTGCAAGCGCCTGCGCCGCCGCGGCAATTTCAAAATTTCCAATACATCTCAGTCCACCCACATTAGCTGAAATTGAAAAACTTACGGAAACAGCATAAAACGAGTCTCCCGCCTGTAATAAGACGGGAGACTCGTAATAATGCCCGTTTTTTAAAAATGTTTTATTATTAAACATAGTAATGAACGGGCTTAAACAAGCCCTGATAACCATTGCAGTACAAGATAAAATCAGAGTTGAAACGGTTAATGATATTACGCTCGAAACGCTGCTGCCTTGAAAATTTTTCTTATTGATATTGCTTTAAAAAACAAATTGTGTTATAATTATATAATACTTATGAAACTGGCTTGTTTCCATAAAAGCATAAAAGGAGAAACCAATGCGTATTGTAATGCTGATCGAGAATACCGCTGTTTCACAAAAGCTGTTGGTGGAGCACGGAATGTCGGTTTACATTGAAAACGGAGATTCTCGCTGCCTTTTCGGCACGGGCAGCAGCGCAAAGCTCATCAATAACGCTAAAAGAATGAAGCTTTATCCTGAAAACATAGATGCGGCGGTGATACCCCATAATCACTTTTCCTATACCGGCGGCATAGATAACCTTCTACAGGTCAATCCCAAAATGAAGATATTTGCCTTAAGCGCCTCCGAATGCCTTCCATACAGAAAAAAGGGACTGCTGAGCGCTCCCGTGGGTGATCTTGCCGAAAAGATAAAAAAGAATCGGGACAATTTCGTTTTATTTAACAGCTTCCAACAGGTAAACGAAGGTTTTTTCCTTTTAAAAGACGAGATAAAAGACAAAAGCTTTTATGTCACCGATAAAAATTATAAGCTGAAAACGGGAAACGAATATGTCAGCGACGAGCTGGAGCACGAATGCTTCGGTGTGATATTTCCCTTTGAAAACAGAAACCGAGGCTGCGTTATCTTAGGCGGCTGTGCCCACTGCGGCCTGCCCAATATGATAAGAACAGTGTATAAAAACTGGGGCAATGTTCCCGTGCTGGCGATACTTACGGGTCTTCATTTTATGGGCGACAGCTCAAAGAAGGTAACGGTTGACGGCGCCTACATAGATAAGCTTGCGAAAGAAATTAAGGAGTTGAACGTGGGAGCGGTCTACACTTGTCATTGTACGGGGCTGAAGGGATATGAAGAGCTCAGAGAAAAGCTTGGAAACCAGCTGCAGTATTTACAGACCGGTGAAGAACTAAACTTTTGACAATTTGTAAAAAAAGATTTCAAGTATACAGAAAGGCAATATCCAAAGTGAATATTTTAATAGTAGGATGCAGCAGGCTGGGGGCGGCCCTTGCCTCCGCATTATCCAATCGGGGACACGACGTTGCGGTAATGGATAAAAGGAGCGATTCTTTTGAGCGGCTTGACGAAAGCTTTACCGGACTCACCTTTAAGGGGGTGCCCATAGACAACGATGATCTCGAAACGGCGGGCATTGAATCCTGCGACGTTGTATGCGCCGTAACCGAAAACGACAATGAAAACATAATGGTAGCTCAGATAGCGGGAGAGGTTTATAAAATTCCCAAGGTTCTGGCGGGGATAAAGGATCCCGATAAGGAAGCGGTATTCCAGAGGTGCGGTCTCAGCACAATTTGCCCCACCCTTCTGACAATGGACGCGGCTCTTTCGGTTATCGACGGATATCAGGAGGAGCACAGCATACAGTTTGTCAATCATAAGATAAAATTCTATACTATGCCTATTCCCAAGGAATATATAGGATTAAAGGCTATGGAAATAGAGTTTGAAGAAAACGAGGTTCTTTACGCCATTTTAAACGAAGGCGGAAAATTCACTCTTGTGAACAATTACAATATACTGCTAAGAGAGGGGGACACGCTGATCTTCTCTAAAGTAGTGGACTGATCGGCATATACTGAAATGAAAGCAATAATCATAGGCGGGGGAAAGGTAGGATATTATCTTGCCAAAGCCCTGCTTGAAAGATATTATGACGTATCGGTGGTGGAAAAGGACAAGGCCACCTGCCATTATTTTGCCAACACTCTTGACGTTACCGTAGTACTGGGCGACGGTTCCACCGCGTCGGTGCTCAAAAAAGCGGGGGCAGATAAATGCGACTCGGTGATTGCGGTAACGGGTGAGGACGAGGTTAACCTTGTTATCTGTCAGATAGCGAAAAAGCTTTTTGAGGTAAAAAAGACCATAGCAAAGGTCAATAACCCGAAAAATGTTGAAACAATGCGGCTTCTCGGAGTTGATATTGCCATATCCGGCACCGAAAACATCATAAGACAGATGGAAAGAGAAGTGGACAACAGCCGCATAAAAGAGCTTATGCCGATAAATGAAAAAACAGCTGTGTTCGAGGTGATCATACCGGAAAATTACGTGTACGACGGAAAAATAATCGCCGATATAAAGCTTCCCGACGGCTGTAACATCATCTGCATAACCAGAGGGGAGGAGCTGATAATACCAAGAGGACGCACAAAACTTCTCAGCAACGACGAACTTCTTATAGTGTCCTCAATATCAGCTGCCAACGATGTAAGAAAAATGCTCAAAATAAAAAACAAATAATTAAAAAGGTAAAATTATACAATTTTATGTCGATTTATATAAGCGAATATGTATATCTTGCTTAAAATTGGCGTTTGATATCTGCCGCACTTGATATTTTCGCCGTTTTGAGGTATAATTTGAATTGTATTCACAAGTAAAAGCGGTTAACCCAAAGAGGGAAAAAAATCGATAACGCATTTATTTATCTGAATGCGGGGAAGGAATGCTATGACATCACCGTACACATCCGAAGAAATAATCAAGCAAATGAAGGGAATTCTGGAGTTTGATTTCAGAACGTCTCCCAAAGAAGCTACAAATAAGCAGATTTACAAGGCTTTGTCAAAGATCGTTGTGAGCCACCTTAAGGAAAAGCGCCACAGATTTATGACTAAGTGCAACTCACAGGGAAAAAAGCAGGTTTACTACATTTCTATGGAATTCCTTATGGGCCGTTCCCTTAAGACCAATCTGTACAACCTGGGAATGAACGAAGAGGTTGAAAAGGCAGTCAAGGAAACCTTCAATGTGAAGATGGACAGCATTTATGAAGAGGAACCGGACGCAGGTCTCGGAAACGGCGGTCTCGGCCGTCTTGCCGCCTGTTATATGGACGGTCTTGCTACCTGTGCGCTTCCCGCTACCGGATATTCCCTTCTTTACGAATACGGAATATTTAAACAGAAGATAATGGAGGGCTGGCAGACGGAGCTTCCCGACGCATGGCTCCCCGGCGGCGAAGTATGGCTGGCTCAGGTGCCGGATCAGGCTATTCAGGTTCATTTTGACGGCGAGATACAGGAAAGCTGGGCGGATAATTACCATTCGGTGAACCATGTTAACTATACCACCGTAAACGCCGTTCCTTATGATATGTACGTAAGCGGCTATGACAGCGAAGGCGTGTCAAAGCTGCGTCTTTGGAGCGCTCAGGGCATGAGCTTCGATATGGGCGCCTTTAACAGCGGAAAATACGGCGACGCCATAGGAGCCAACAATATCGCTCACTCGCTCACAAAAGTGCTTTATCCCAACGATAACCATCTGGACGGAAAAGCTTTAAGACTCCGTCAGCAGTATTTTATGTGCGCCGCGTCTATCGGCGACATAGTAATGCGCCATATGAATATTTACGGCACATTGGACAATCTTTACGAAAAGATAGCAATACATGTTAATGACACTCACCCCACGCTCGCCATTCCGGAGCTTATGAGAATAATGCTGGACGAATGCGGTTACAGCTGGGCAAAGGCATGGCACATAGTAACCAACACATTTGCATACACCAATCACACCGTTATGGCTGAGGCGCTGGAAAAATGGGACGAGACAATGCTCAAAAACATTCTCCCTCGTATCTACACCATAATCTGCGAGATAAACCGCCGCTACTGCGAGGGCTTAAGAAACCGTCTCGGCGACGACGGAAAGGTAGCCAGAATGTCAATTGTAAGCAACAGCCAGGTTAAGATGGCCAATCTTTGCGTTGACGCATGCCACTCGGTAAACGGCGTTTCCAAGCTTCACAGCGAAATCATAAAGGAAAGCGTTTTCAAGGATGAATACGACGATAAGCCTGTTAAGTTCAAAAATGTAACCAACGGCATTGCTTACAGAAGATGGCTTTTACAGTCCAATAAAGGACTTACTGATCTGCTTACCGAATGTATCGGCGACGGATTTAAAAAGAACGCTTCCGATCTTGAACATTTCCGCCTTTTCAGAAAGGACGAGAATGTACTTAAAAAGCTTGCCGCAATAAAGAGAGAAAACAAGATAGTGTTTGCCAATTACCTTGAAAAAACCACCGGTCAAAAGCTGAATCCCGACAGTATTTTTGACGTTCAGGTAAAGCGTCTGCACGAATATAAACGTCAGCAGCTTAACGCAATGAATATTATAGCGGATTACAATTACCTTCTGGATAATCCCGACGCGGAATTTGTTCCCAAAACATATATCTTTGCTTCAAAGGCGGCTCCCGGCTATTACATGGCGAAACAGATTATCAAAATGATCTGGTGTCTTGGCGAGGAGATAAGACAGAATCCGAAAATCAGCGATAAATTAAGCGTTGTTTTCCTTGAGGATTACCGTGTTACGCTGTCTGAGATACTTATGCCGGCAAGTGAGATTTCCGAACAGATTTCCCTTGCGGGAACCGAGGCTTCCGGTACGGGCAATATGAAGCTTATGCTGAACGGCGCGGTTACTATGGGAACCTACGACGGGGCAAATGTTGAGATATGCGAGCAGGTTGGCCGCGACAACATATTCATCTTCGGCATGGATTCCCGCGAGGTGGAGGTAATGAAGGCCAACGGATACGCCCCCGAAGGATATTATACAAGCAATCCCGTTATATCAGGCGCTATAAACAGAATGTACAGCGGTATAAACGGCGCAAAATTCGACGAAGTGGCAAATTCGCTGCGCTTTACGGATCAATATATGGCGCTGGCGGATTTCGACAGCTATCGTGAAGCTCAGAAGAAGGCCTCCGAAGCTTATAAGGATATTCTGCACTGGAATGAAATGTCGCTGATGAACATTGCGGGCGCGGGAGTATTCTCCGCGGACAGAGCCGTTATGGATTATGCAAGAACAATTTGGAACCTTATTTGATGTAATAAAATACGTAATACTGCGGCGCTTTAACTGCACCGCAGTATCGTTATATTTTAACTAATACTGTTTAAAAATATATACTTCGCCTATATTTTGGAACATAATACTAATTCCTTTCTGAAATATAGACTGCGTCCATATTTCAGAGCCGGCTTTCGTCGGCTGCCAAAATCAAAGATTTTGGCGAAATCAGTATTGAACTTATAGTAATCCAATTAAAAAATAAATATTTGATTATAAAAAGCCTATTATTAAATTATTACATTTCGGTATTCGGGGCTTTGCACCGGACCCCGCTTCCTTTTTGGTGTCCAAAAAGGAAGCGAAAAAGACAGGTGCGGCTTCGCCGCTATTTATTCTTTTTTTGGATTGCTATAGTTTCCGGCGGTTATCGCCGCATGCTGCTTCACAGCGTCTCTAAAAGATAGACTTTGTCTGTCTTTTAGAGCGGAAACAGTATAAAACGGCATAAAGAAAGGGTTATTATATGAGCGTACCTATTTACGACTGTTTTGACAGCTACTACAAATCACCCTTCGGAGCGGTGGAAAGAAACGCAAAAATTGATTTCTGCCTTAACATCCCCGTATCTCATCATATCACCGAATGTTCGGTGGTAATGTTTCGCCCCGGCTTTAAGGAAAAATTTTCCGCTTTGGAAAAAGAGGGAGAAAAAGAGATAAACGGCGAAAAGTACTATGTTTATAAAGGCTCTTACTATCCCGCACATACGGGACTTCACCATTATTATTTTACCGTAACGGGAAACTGCGGGCGGAGATATATTAAACGCCAGGGCGCTTCCATGGGAGGCTTTGACAACGGAGAACTGTTTCAGCTTACTGTGTACGAGGAAGGAATGACCACACCCGAATGGCTTAAGGGCGGTATAATGTACCAGATATTTCCCGACAGGTTTGCCAAAGGCACGCCGGATCCCGAAAACGAGCCTTTGCTTCCGGTAGACAGACAGCTGCATTTAAACTGGAACGAAATGCCCGTGTGGCAGCCCAACGAAAAGGGCGTCGTTACCAACAGCGATTATTTTGGGGGCAATTTAAAAGGCGTAAAAGAAAAGCTGCCTTATTTAAAAAGCCTTGGCGTTACCTGCATTTATTTTAACCCCATTTTTGAGTCCCATGAAAACCATCGTTACAGCACCGCAAACTATGAAAAAATAGATATACTTATGGGAACGGAAGAGGAATTCACCGATTTTTGCCGCACCGCCGACGAAATGGGAATAAAGATAATTTTAGACGGCGTTTTCAGCCATACGGGCGCGGACTCCGTATACTTTAATAAATTCGGGAGATACGGCGATCACAGCGGCGCCTTCCGCGACCCCGAAAGCCCTTACCGTCAATGGTACAGCTTTATAAATTACCCTAACACGTATGAAAGCTGGTGGGGCTTCACCAATCTTCCCAACGTAAACGAAAACGATCCTTCCTATACCGAATACATCTGCGGCGACGACGGTATTCTGCAAAAATGGATAAAAGCGGGGGCGGCGGGCTGGCGTCTTGACGTTGCCGACGAGCTTCCCGACGAGTTTATAGACCGGCTCAGAACAGCGGTTAAAAAAATGGGTGACGATAAGGCAATCTACGGTGAGGTTTGGGAGGACGCTTCAAATAAGGAAAGCTACGGACTGCGCCGAAGATATCTTACGGGAAAACAGTTGGACAGCGTTATGAACTATCCGTTCAGAGAGTGCATTTTAAACTATGTGAAATATTCCGACCCCACGCCGCTGAGGGACGGTATAATGACCATTATTGAGCACTATCCGAAGCCTTGTGTTGATATACTGATGAATTTTCTTTCGACGCACGATACCGAGAGGGCTATCACAAGGCTTGCAGGGGAAGACATAGCCTGGAACGACAGAAAGTGGCAGTCGGAGCATTGGCTGTCCCCGTCCCAGTATGTGTACGGCGTGGCTCTTATGAAATGCGCAATGGTGCTGCAATTTTTCCTTCCGGGAATACCCTGTATTTATTACGCTGATGAAGCAGATCGGAAGAGCACACGTCTGAACTCCAGTCACGGAGCGTCA